>VGXI01000015.1 GCA_016873475.1 bacterium
GGCTCCCAACAGGAGCGGGGCATCACCGTTACGTCCTCGAACTCCACGTGGGCGTTCTTGGGGCGATCCCCACCGCGGAGCGTCTGAACGAGGCGGATGATCTCACCCCGCTTCTCAAAGCCGGCTTCAATCAGCGCCACATAGACGATCTGGGAGAGCAGTGGATTCGTGGCGATGAACACGTGTCCACCGGGCACGAGAACACGCAGGGCCGCTCGAGCCCACGAGAGGAAGAAGTGGCCAAGCTGCCGCTTCTCCTTTCCGCCAAGTACGGTGAAGCGCGGCAGCGGACTTCGTTCGCAGCCATCCAGCGAAGGCGGGATCCTCCAGACGCCACCCTTTCCGCTGCGCAGCTTGGCCTTTTCCTCTTGCGTATACTCTCTGAGGCCATAGGGCGGATCCGTAACGATCGCGTGGATGGAATTCGGTCGCCGTTGCGCCAGCCACTCGAAGCAATCCGACCGCACGAGATCGTAGGAGGCCGGGGGAGTGATACCGAGTAAGGGCTGGTCCCTCGGGCTGCGGTCGCTGGTGCCCTGGGCTACTCCGGTTGCAGCCCCCCCCTCCCCAAGGGCCTGCTTGAGAACGGCAAGGGCCGCTTCGGGGTGACGAACCAGGATCTCTTGCAGCTCAGCGGGAACGTGCCCCGCCAGGATCAGCAGCGAGCTAGCTTCTGTCCGATAGGCCGCCGCGAGGCGCTTGACCATCCCCGCGGCAGGCCTCGCCTTGCCTGCCTCCAACCTGCAGATGTAACCCTTGGTGACGCCAAGCTGTCCAGCAAGGTAATCCTGTGTCCAGCCTCTGGCCGTGCGCTCGCGCTTGATCGCTGGGCCGAACTCGCCCACGTTTTCCAGCAACTCGCCCTTGCACTCGCGCTTCATGGCCTGCTTCATGGCTCGCAACCTATCATGGTTTACCAATCGGGTCAACCATGTTCTGGGAAGCCTACCCGCGTAGCATGAGGAGTGCCCTCCTGGCCCCTAGCTTCTGGGGGAGTGCTGCCTAGGAGGCGCGCGGCCGCGGCGGCCAGAGGCGCCCGCCGAGCAGCTGTCCCGCCACGGCGAAGACCAGCGACAGCAGCACGAAGCCGATGGACAGCCCGAGCAAGCGCCGCAGCAGGAAGGCGAAGGGAATCGGCGCGTGGATGGCGGCAAGCCAGCTCAGGCTGCCCTTGCGCGAGCGCGCGCGCCAGGCGCCCGCGGGCAGATTGAGCGCAAAGGCGCTGAGGGCGAGCAGGGTTGCGCGCAGCGCGAGCGGCAGGGCAGTCGCCGCGCTCACGCGATCTCCAGGGTGCCGGGCTCGCCGCGCTCGACGCTGCCGATGAGCGCGGCGTCCGCCACGCCGCCCGCGCGCAGCGCGGCCAGCAGAGCCGCCGCCTCCGCCTCGGCAACCGCGATCAGCAGACCGCCGCTGGTCTGCGCGTCGCAGGCGAGCCAGAGCCGCGCCTCGCCGACGCCTGCGCCGAGCGTGAGCAGCGGCTCAACCGCGCGGCGATTCGCGCGGCTGCCGCCGCAGAGCTGCTCCTTCCCCAGCATCGCCAGGGCGTGCGGGTAGGCGGGCAGCGCCGCGGCCTCGAGGCGCAGGCACAGTCCCGCGCCGCGGGCCATCTCGAGCGCGTGGCCGGCGAGCCCGTAACCGGTCACGTCGGTGAGCGCGTGCACGCCGCGCGTGGCCGGGCCCGCGCGATCGGCGGCGCCGTCCTCGACGAAGGCGTCCAGGATCTCCGCCGCGCGCTTGTTCAGCGTGCCCATGCCGGCGACGGCAGGCGCGACGTCGTCATCCGTCAGCTCGCCCTTGCCGCGGCCGGTGAAGAGCGTTGCCGTGCCCAGCGGCTTGGTGAGAATGAGCCGGTCGCCGACCCGCGCGCCGGCGTTCGTGAGGATGCGGCGCGGGTGGACCACACCGGTCACCGAGAGGCCGTACTTCAGCTCGGCGTCCTTGATCGTGTGCCCGCCGGCAAGGGCCGCGCCCGCTTCGCGGATCGCGTCGTAGCCGCCCTCGAGGATGCGCGCCAGCTCGCTCTTCGGCAGGCCCTTGGCCGGGAAGCAGCAGATGTTGAGCGCGGTGAGCGGCCGGCCGCCCATCGCGTAGACATCGCTCAGCGAGTTGGCGGCGGCGATGCGGCCGAAGGCGAAGGGGTCCTGGACGATCGGCGTGATGAAGTCCAGGGTCTGCACGAGCGCCAGCTCCAGCGAGAGACGATAAACCCCCGCGTCGTCCGAGGTCTCGAGACCCACGAGCAGGTTCTCGGCACGCTCGGCCTGGAAGTGGCGGATGATCTCGCGCAGGTCCTCCGGACCCATCTTGGCGCTTCAGCCACCGGCCGAAGCGAAGTCCGTGAGGCTGCAGCGCAGCCCCTCGTCGCTCACGGGCCCTCCTTCCCATTGCCTGTCACTGCGCAAGATACCGCAGCCGCCGGGCCTGTCAATCGGGGCATTGACAGGCCGCCGGCTCGGCCTTTCTTGTTTTCCAGATTCGGCGCTCCTTTTTCCAGGCCGGCAGAGGCGGGCGAGGATGGGCCATGGGCATTGAGCAGGACAGGATTCCCGAGGCCACGCTGCAGCGCCTGCCGCTCTATCTTTACCGCCTGCAGACCCTGCAGGCGGTGGGCGTGGGGCGGGTGAGCAGCCGGGCGCTCGCCGCCGAGCTGCGCATCAACTCCTCGCGGCTCAGGCAGGACTTCCACCACTTCGGCGGCTTCAGCCGTCCGGGCCAGACCTACGCGGTGGACCACCTTGTCGCCCGCCTGCGCGAGATCCTCGCCCTCGGCGCCCCCGTACAGTACGTGATCGCCGGGGCGGGCTACCTCGGCCAGGCGATCGCGGCCTATCCGCGCTTCGAGGAGGACGGCTTCCGCCTCGCGGGCATTTTCGACATCAATCCCAAGCTGATCGGCCTGCGCTTTCGCGGCGTGCCCGTGCAGGACATCGAGCTGCTGCCCGAGCTCGTCGCGCAGATGGGCGTGCGCCTGGGCGTCATCACTACCTCACCCGAGGCTGCGCAGAACGTGGCCGGGCTGATGGTGCGCGCGGGCATCACGGGCATCTGGAACTTCGCGCCTGTGAGCCTGCAACTGCCCGGCGGCGTGACCCTGCAGGATGAGTTCCTCACGGCGGGGCTGATGGCCCTTCACTACCGCATGCACGAGGCGGAGCGCCAGGGCGAGGAGTCGACCTGAACGAAAACCCCGGGGCAATCGCCCCGGGGCCGCCTTGCTACCCTTTGTGATCCTTGCCACAGGAGGAGCGGAATCCCTTCCGCTATACTCGCCTCCACCCGCTCGACTTGCTTCCCACGCCTGCGAGTATAGCAGGCCCGGGGCGAACAGGGCAAGCCGACTGCCCGCCCATCGTTTTCAATAGCAACGGGTTATGTTTCCGGTTCTTCCTCGGGGTTTCCCGTTGCGGTGCCCGCCGTGATGGCAGCCCTGCGCAGGGCCCCGGCCGGCGCCGCCGGCGCCCTACCTCACGAGCTCGACCCTGCGGTTCTTCGCCCTGCTCGCTTGGCTGCTGTTGTCGGCAATGGGCTTCGTCTGCCCGTAGCCGATCGCGCTCAGGCGCTTGGCCTCGATCCCCTGCGCGACCCCGGCGGCAACGACGGCCTTGGCCCGGCTCTCGGAGAGCTTCTGATTGGATGCGGCCGGCCTTGGCGAGCGCGTCCCGCATGGCGCCCGCCACCACTTGACCAGAGGGTCGTCCAAGATGATGTCCACTACCTGTTCATCGAGCAGCGGGATCTGCGCGGGCGCCACCTGGACGGTGATCTGGTGATCGTAGTCGTCGCCATACCAGTAGTGGAGCCAGATCGCATCGGTCCAGGGCTGGTTGAACGGCGGTTGGTTCTCCGCGTCCGGGCAGCCGAGGTCGGGCGTCAGCGTGAAGCGCAGCATGTCACCGACCGCGGGGCCACTGTCGCTGAAGTAGGAGTACGCATGGCTGAGGTTCGACCAGTTCCAGCGCAGCATCCCGTTCCAGTGGACCTGCATGACCGTGCAGTACTTCTGTAGCCACCCGTTGGGGTAGGGCGGCGTCCCGCCCTGATGTGGAGTCGAGCGCCGGTCGACGAGGTAGTTCATCGGCCCCACGAAGCCGACGCGCACCGTGTCGGCGGCGCTTCCGAACTGGGCAATGACGGTCGCGATGCCCGCCTCGTCGCTGGCCATCTGCACGATCGCCTGCCCGTCCCCATTGGTCATCGCATCGTTCGCCCCGACAAAGTGCCCGAGGTCCGCGCTGAAGAACACGGTCACTCCTACGAGGGGGTCGCCCGTCGGCTCGGTGGTGTCGTAGGTGGTCCATTCGCGCACCGTGGCCGTGAGGGTGACGTTCTCCCAGCCGACGTGCGCCTGCTCCGGATCCGCCGTCAGGATGACGCCCGCGGTGTCGAAGTCGATCAGGACCTCGTTCTCGCCGCAGTCGACGAAGCTCTCGATGAGGTGCGCGCTGAGTAGATCACCCGCTCCATCGTAGGCCAGCGCGGTCAGGAGCGGTCGGTCGAAGGTCTGGAAGCCATACCATGGCGTCGATCCTGTCGGGGGAATCGAGATCGGATCGGGCGTCGCGCCCGCGCCGGCCGCCGAGATGTCGATGCGCGCGGTCCCGACTGGCACCTCGATCGGCACGAGCTTCAGCCAGCCGAAGCCGATCGCGGTGGTGCCGCCTTCGCAGTGCAGCTCGAGGCTATCCGCGGCGTAAACGCCCAGCGCCTGCCCGCCGCCGGCGGCCTCCACGCGCAGGGACGCGATACCGGGAACCAGCTCCGTGAAGCTCATGTCCGCCAGCCAGCGCAGCTCGTGCACCGGCACAATGGTGGGATCCTCGTAGACGAAGTCGCAGAACGCGTGCGTGGCGCCCGGCGGTGTGCAGCCCGCGAGCACGGTCAAGGTGATAGCGGCAGCGCAGGGGCAGAGCGCGAGTTCCGTCGGCCCGCCACCCAGTTCCAGGTCGTAGTACCCGGCGGCGAGGGTTGTGCTGGCGGCATCGCGGGCCTTGAGCGAGATCTCGCCGCCGTAGGGAGGCAGGGGCGGCAACACCAACTCCCCCCCGGGGAAGAAGTCGAAGGTCTGGTCGTAGGCGGGACAGTCGTCGAAGGTGATCGACACGTCGTAGTAGAGGGTGCCCGGCGGCAGGCAGTCGAAGGGCGCGCTGACGGAGGCCACGGCGGGCAGGTAGACATTCGCCTTCTCGCTGCCGCCGAAGTAGGAGTCGTAACCAAGGTACACGGTCTCGGCCAGACCCTGGTCGCGGAGCAGCGCCACCGCATCCGCGTCGGACCGCGCGCCCTCCTCGCCCATCAGGTTCGCGATGAGTTGCACGAGCGCCTGGCGGACGTCCCAGGGATTGACGAGACTGGACCAACCGCCAACAGTGCCCGCACCGGCGGCGTCGATGCCCTGAACGACCTCATCGTGCCGACTCACTTGGGCGATGAAGTGGACGATGGCGCCTTCGTCCACCTGGATCTTCTCGGCGAGGAGATCGCCCCGGATGAAGACCTGCGGCTGGTATTCGCCGGTCACGAAGTTGTAGTACTCGCTGTTGATCAGGCGACCGGCGGCCAACCAGTCCTCGTACTCCGCCCAGCGCGCCGGCGTCACGTACGTCTGGTAGCCGTCCGTGTAGTTGCCGCCGCGGAAGCACTGGAGCATGAAGTGCCGGACCCCGGCGGCGTCCTTGACGTACCCGCCATTGCCGATGAAGACGACGATGCCGTAGCCGCGCTGGTCGAGGATGCTCTCCGGCGTGAAGCTGGGATCGACGGGGCCGGCAGGCAGGCTGATGTCGATGTCCGCCGCGTCCCACCCGAGAGCAACGAGCTCCGCCTCGATCTCCTGGGTAAGCGGCTGCATGGCGTCGTTGGTGGCGTTGCTCGGCGCTACGACGTGGATGCGCAGGGTGGGCGGGAACTCGATGCTGCCGCAGCTCGTCCGCGCGGTCATTCCATCGCCGCCGCCGGCACCGATTCGCGGTACGCGCGCTGGCGCGCCGGGAGCGGCACTACCGGGAGCGGCCGCGGCCCGCTGGCCGACGGACCGGCCCGCGCTCGCGGCGGCCGCCCGCGGAGCGATCTTGGGGGGGGCCGCGTCGAACACCTCGTCGGTGATCAGCAGCGCCGGCGCGCCATCCACGAAGCGAACCTGCACCGTGCTGCTGTCGTCGTTCAGCCAGGCCGCATCCACGCGGGGCCAGTTCGCGTTCAGTTCCGCGAGCAGCGCGAGCCGGGCCGCCTGCGCGTCCCCCGCCTGGCGCAGCTCGGCGTAGCGCATCGCCGCCGAATCGAGGGCTGCCGCATCGAGGGGTGGCAGCGCGATCGCGCCGTCCGGCCAGGCGGGCTCCTCGTCGGGATTCCCGTCATCGCCCGGCCCCGTCGAGCTGCCCCCGCACCCGAAGGGCGCCGCGAGCGCCGCCCAGAGCCCCAGCACTGTCGCCGCCAAGACGCACCATCGCCGCATCTCGCACCTCCCTCTCGAAAGCCCCTCGCCACATCTCAACGGCAGCAGTCTAGGCGGTGGGTGTTACGCGCCCGTTACGCGGCGCCGGCCATGCGCGGACGCTGCTGCACGCGCCGGTTTCCAGCTCGGGCGCGGCAATGCCGAGGTCACGCGGGCGACTGCCCAGGGTCGATTCGGCGTTGCGGGCCTGCGCGCAGCCTGTCCGAATCGTCACCGCGTCAGCACCAGCTTGCGCACCCGGCGCTCGCCCCCGGCCCGCAGCTCGCAGAGGTAGAGCCCGCTGGACAGCTCGCGGCCGGCCGCGTCCCGGCCGTTGAAGGTATGCCCGGCAGGTTACCGGTCATTCGGCAGCGCTCTACGATGGGATCGGCGCCACCGTTGATGTCCAGGCCACCGCCGTAGCCGTTGCTGGGATCGCCCTCGCTCGTGGCGTCGCCGCCGCTGAGCGTGAAGCCGCGCAGGGTCGTGGCTGCCGTGACCGCGCTGCCCGTGATCGTCATCACCCGGCAGGTGGCGTCGGCGGCGATGATGCACTGGCTCGAATCCGGCAGCGCCGTATCCCAGCTCGTGTGCGTGCCGTCGTCCGAACCTAGGCAGCGATTGCCGTTCAGCCCCAGGTCGTCGGTGACGAGGTAGAGGCCGTACTTCACCAGGATGGTGTCGCCCGCCGCCGCGTCGGCACTGGCGCTCGCCAAAGATGGGAACCGCGAGAGGCGCCGCCGTCACAATTCGCCGGGAACCGACTTGAGAATGCGGACCTAGAGGGTTCATACTATGGAGGTCTCCCGTGGCCGCACCTGGGCCGCGGGCTGCGAGCCCCTCCAGCGCCACCCGGACGCCATTGATGCCGATCTACCGCCTCGCCATCCGGATCGCCCTCGGCGCCCTCGCCCTCTGGCTCGGCCTGTGGCCGGCCTGTGACGCCGTGACCGGCCTGGCCGCGCGCAGCCAAATCGCGCTGCCCCAGGTCGCCGCCGAGCCGAGCGGTTGCTGCAGCGAGGAGCCGCCTGCCGAGCCGACCTGTGCCGCGGCCGCGAGGCACTGCGCGGCTGCGGAAGCGGCGCCGCCCGGGGCGGGCTGCGCGCATGCCAAGACCACCGGTCCTGATGCCGAGGGTGCCTGCACCGGCACGAAGGCCGCGCGCTGCGGGCAGTGCTTCTGCCTTGGCGGGCTGGTCCTCTTCGCCACGGTCTGTTTGACCATCGATCCCGACCTTGCGCCCGTCGGCACCCTGCCCGCCGCCAGCGAGGCGAGCGCATCTCGTCATCCGCGACCCCTGCTGCGCCCGCCGATTGTCCCGCCTCCTATTGCCGCCTGATCCGCGTGCCCTGCACGCCACCCCAACACCCTTGAATCGGGAGATCGATCATGATGAATCGGAAGACCCTGCTCGCCATCCTGGCAGCGCTGACTCTCACCCTGCTCGGCGCGTCCATTGGCCTGGCCGACGAGAAGCCCACCCCGCCCGCTCAGGCCAAGGGCTGCAGTCCCGCCTGCGCGGCCAAGTGCGGGAGCGCGGCGGGTGCTACCGCGACCGTCGCGGCCGCCGAGCCCGTGTCCGGGCACGCGGCCCACGCGGAAGCCTGCGCCAAGGCCTGCGCCGAGGCTTGTGCCAAGCACTGCAAGGCTGGCGACGCCAAGGCCTGTGCCGAGGCCTGTGCCAAGGCTCACGCCGAGGCCTGCGCCAAGCACGGCATGACCGGCGATGCCAAGGCCTGCGCCGAGGCCTGCGCCAAGGCTCACGCCGAGAATTGCGCCAAGCTCTGCAAGACCGGCGACGCCCAGGCCTGCGCTGCCGCTTGCACCAAGGCGCATGCCAAGGCCTGCGGCAAGCACGGCATGGCAGGCAAGTCCGCCTGCGGCAAGCTCAGCCCGAAGGACAGGAGTGCCGGCCTGACGCCGAAGCGGTAGCCGGAGGGCTCGCTGCGAATCAGTGGCGCCCGCGGGTCTCGCCCGCGGGCGCTTTCCGTTGCGGAGTCCTCGGCTGGAAGGTCCTCGGCTTGCGACATGGCATGGGCTCGCCGGGAGGGGGCGAAGATGGCCTGGACGAAGCCTGCCGTGCCGCTGCTCCTCGTCGCCTTCGCCATGGGCCTGTCCTCGGGGGCGCTGCCGACCTGTGAGCGCCGGCTCATCCCCGGCTCCTGCACGATCTTCTGCGTCGCGAAAGGGCAGGCCGTCCTCTTCGGCAACAACGAGGACTGGCGCAATCCCAAGACCTTCGTCTGGCTGGTCCCGGCGTTTCCTACCGGATCAAGGCCGGGCGCTGTGGCGCAGCTTACTGCGGCTTGCCCCGCACCTCCTACTTCTTGGCGGTGACGCAGGCCGGACAGGCAACCTGCCCCATGAGGTTGAACGCGATGGCGGACCGACAGCCCACCAGCCGGGCGCCCGCGCTCCCGTACCTCACGTTCACAAGGTCGCCTGGCGAGAGGCAGATTCGACGCGGCCGCTGCTTGACACGCCGAGCCGCTCACGGACGGCGCACAGGGGGGCCTCATCGCCGGAGCGCAGCCTCGATCGCGGCCCGCAGGTCGGGCGGGGGCGAGAGCGCGAGCGCCGCCTCGAGCGCCGCGCGGGCCTCCGTGTGGTCGCCCCGCGCAGCGAGCGCCTCGCCGAGCGCATAGGAAAGGAATGGATCGCCGGGATGGCGGCGCGCGGCGGCCCGACAGGCGGCGATCAGCGCCTCCGGATCGCGCTGCCGCGACAGCGCCTGCAGGTAGAAGTGCCGCGCCAGATCACCTCCGGGCGGCTGGGCCTGGGCGCGGGCGAAAGCCTCGAGGGCGCTTTCCAGGTTTCCGCTATCCATCTGCGCCAGAGCCTCGGAAACCAGGTAGCGTGGGTTCGGTGAGGCGGCATATGCGCTGCGCAGGGCAGCAATCTCCCCCTGCAGATCGCCGCGGCGACGGTGATGCATGGAGAGTAACTCATAGCAGTAGCCGGCGCCCATCTCGTCGTAGGCGAGTGAGCGCTCGTAGCGCTGCACCGATCGCTCGGCGTGCGCGTTCACGCCGATCCAGGGCAGAACGATGCCCGCGGCCAGCCCCAAGCTCGCAGCGGTGACGCGGCCCAGCGTTTCGCGGCTGGCCGGCTCTGCAGCCCGGCGGCGCAGCCAGGCGAGCGCGGGCGCTGCAAGGCCGAGTGCCGGTAGCGCAAAGAGGTCCCAATCGCGCGTCATGCCCAGCGCGGGCCGAAAGAGGAGCAAGAAGAGCAGGCAGGGCAGCGCAAGTGATCCGGTGAAAGACCCCAGGCGTCGCCAGGCCGCGACATCCGCGCCGTTCAGCGCTGGGCCAGCGGGTGAATCCGCAGTTCCGGCGCGCCGATGCAGCATGAGGCTGGCGCACATCAGCACCGGCGCCCAGGGCAGGACGAGCAGGAGCTGATTGGCGACGTCGGCACCGTGCGCGGCCGAGAGGAGGCCGTACTCCGACTCCCCACCCTGGAGGCCCAGCAGGTGCTTGCTCGATGGAGAAGCCGAATAGAGCGCGGCGAGGGCCGCGAGAGACGCGGCCCCGACGGCGGCCTGCGCCCAGCGCAGGCCCCGGGGGCTGAGCCGCATGCGTGTTGCAGCGAAGAGGATCACTGCCGAAGGAAGCAGCAAGAGCGCCTGCAAGTGCATGCCGATCGCGAGCAGTACGGCGCCCAAAGCTGGCCAGGGCGATCCGCCTCCGCGTATCGCCTTCGCCGCGCTCACGGCGTAGACTGCCGCGCAGAGCAGCATCGCCGTGTAGGTCTCGACGTAGCCGCAGAACAGCACGAGGGCTCCAGTGAGCGCCGTCGAGATCTGGATGCTTCCGCCTTCGTGTCCCGCCGCGGCGGCGCGGCGAGCCTCGGCAAGCAGCAGGGCGATGAGCAGTCCGCCGAGCAGCGCGTGCAGAGCCTGCCAGCCGAGGATCGCGTCGTCCAGACCCAGGAGCTGCGCGCCCTTGCCGGCGGCGTAGGCAAGGACCGTGGTCAGCGGAGCCAGCGAAGCGCGCAGCCCGTACTGGAGCGTGGAAAGGAGCGTCGTATCGGGGCTGCTGACGAGCTCCCGCAGCAGCGCCGCCTGGAACTGCCCGTCGCCCAGCAGCAGCGTCGACGAGCGCAGGCTCCAGAAGAGCAGGGTGGCCGCGAGGGCTCCCAGGGGGACGATCGCGCGCCCCGCCAGCGGTCTTGCAGCGGAGAAGGACACCATGCGGTTCCAGGCAGCGGACAGCGCACGGCTTGCCCGTGGATGCATGAGCAGGGCGATCCCCACTAGCGTGGCAGCGCGAAGCCAGGGTGGATAGTAGGCGAGATGGTCGATCCCCCATAGCCGCGCCTCCGGCAGGAAGGACGCGACCGCGAGGATCGCCAGGAGCGTCGCCTGGGGAAGCAGGATGGACCGCGGCGGCGGATTGTGGGGCAGTCTCACGGCCAGTGGTGCGCTGCGCCAGAGACGCCATCGAAGCCCAGCGCCGCGAGAAGCGATTCGCGGTCCTCGCGCAGGATGCCGCGCAGCACGGATGAGCGCTTCAAAGCCACTGTCGGTGCCGTGTGCCGGGCCATGACTCCGCCCTCTTGATCTCCTGGATCGCTTCGATGATGCGCCGGCCTCGCACACCTGTCAACGCGAGCGGTGAGGCGAGCGTGCTGGCATGTGAGGGCCTCAGGCCGCTTCAGGCACCGCCGGCGCCGTCAGTGAGGGTGAGCAGGATCTCATCGCGACCCCGGAGCTCCAGCACGCCCGCGCCGCGCAGGGCACCCGCGGCCAAGTCGGCAAGCGCTTCGTTGGCGTCCGTCAACGGGTAGGCCTGCACGTCCGGCCGCAGGGGGATCGCCGCCGCCAGGGCGAGCAACTCGCGGGCGTCCTGCGCCGTGAAGTTGGCCACCGAGCGGAGAGCGCGCTCGCCGTAGAGCAGGCGATAGGGTAGCTCGGTGATCGGGCTCATGTGGATGCCCGCCAGGGCCTGCACGCCGCCGGGGCGCAGCAGCGCCAGCGCCGGCGCCACCGTGCCGCCGGCGGGCGTGAAGTTGATGAGCCCGTCCAGCGGCCAGGGCGGCTGCGCGCCGAATTCGCCGGCCCAGTCGGCGCCGAGCGCGAGCGCGTGCCGGCGCTGCGCCTCGCGCCGGCTGATCACCGCCACCTGCAGGCCCTGGTGCCGCGCGACCTGCAGCGTGAGATGTGCCGAGGCCCCGAAGCCGACCAGACCGAGCCGCCCGCCGCGTTCCACGCCGCTGAGCCTCAGCGCACGATAGCCGATGATCCCCGCGCAGAGCAGCGGCGCGGCGTGCAGATCGTCGAGCGCATCCGGCAGGGCGTGGCAGGCGACGGCCGGCACGACGAGCTGCTCGGCGAAGCCGCCGTCCAGGTGGAAGCCCGTGAAGCGCGCCGCCTCGCAGAGGTTCTCGCGGCCCGCGCGGCAGGCCTCACAGCGCCCGCAGTTCGCGGCCAGCCAGCCCACGCCCACACGGGCCCCGAGCGCAGGCGTCGTCACCCCCGGGGGGCGCGCCGCCAAGCGCCCAACCACCTGATGCCCCGGCACGAGCGGCAGCCGTGGCGGCGCGAGGTCGCCCTCGACGATGTGCAGATCCGTGTGACAGATCCCGCAGGCGCTCACCGCAATGGCGACCTCGCCGGGCCCCGGCGCGCGCAGCTCGCGCTCCTCCAGGCGCAACGGATGGCTCCCGATGGGCGCTTGCCGGTGCAGGACGAGCGCTTTCACGGCGACATCTTCCTGCGATCGGCGCCATCGGTGCGTTCGGTGCGGGCTGCCTCGACGTCGAAGGTCAGGTCGTGCCGGCCGATGCCGGTGGCGAGCTGCTGCAGGCGACCCGCCGGGTCGAAACGGAACTGGCCGAAGGCGCGGCGCTTGCGCTCGGCCTCGCCCGTGGTGACGGTCTCCAGGCGATAGCGATAGGTCCAGGTCTCGCTGTCCGCGTCCTGGACGCGCTCGGTCGGCGCGCCGAGGATGCTGTCCACCCCGGCGCGATCGGGCAGGCCGGCGGCGAGCTGCTCGCGCGCCAGGCGCGCCCGCGCCCGCCGCTCACGGCGGTCGAGCTCGGCGCCGCCGAGCGCGCTGAGCAGGGCGCTCAGGCCGTCCTCCGGATAGAGTTGCGTGAACTGCGCCGGGAATTCGACGCGCGCGAGGCGATCCTCCGCAAAGCCCAGCCGGTAGACCAGCGGCGCCGAGCCGTCCGGCGGCTCCTTGTGGAAGGCGTAGACCCACCACTCGACCCCGGCCGTCTGCTCGCGGCGACTGGGCTCGACCTCCATCAGGCCGTCCACGTCCTCGTCGCTCAGCAGCGGGTGCAGGCTGACCAGGGTGTAGCTGCTGCCGCTCTCCACGCTGAAGTTGGCCGAGAAATCGCCGAGCTGCTGCTTGAACTGGAAAAGGCGCCAGTAGACGCAGCCGGCGATGGCCAGGACGCCGATCGCCAGGAGGGTTGCCAGTATCCGGCGCTGTCCGATCATGGTGGCCAAGGGTGTATCGCTCCTTGGGCAGAGTAGCAGAGGCGTCCGGCGCCTGTCCAGGCGGCCCGCGACCGGCCTTCGCTAGCCCCGGTGGGGCCGGCGCCGGCGCCGGCGCCTTAGTCCTCAAGTTCTCCGGGCTTCCGGCCGATTATTGCGTTGCTGACAATCGCGCGCCGCCATGGACAGGGAGCGCCCCCCGGGGAGGCCCAGCAAGGATGCCAAGGAAGGTCAAGGATACGGTAGGCGGCAAGGAAGTCGCTCGCGAGATCCTGCTTCAGCTCGCCGAGAGCACGGCGGGGCTTACCGGCGAGGCATTCTTCGAGGGGCTCACGCGGCAACTCGCCCAGGTGCTCGGCGTTCGCTACGCCTGCATCACCGAGCAACTGCTCGCCACTCCCGATACCCTGCGCACGCTCTCCTTCTGGGGCGGCGAGAGCTGGCTCACGAACTTCGACTACGCACTGCGCCTCACGCCCTGCGCTGAGGTGGTGTCCGCGGGCCGCTACTTCTGCCCCCGCAACACGCAGGCCCGCTTCCCGGAAGACAGAGACCTCTCGCAACTGCACATCGAGTCCTACTTTGGCCTGCGCCTTTGCGCCCGCGACGGCAGCACGCTCGGCCACCTCTGCGTGATGGATGTACAGCCGATGGATGACGAGCGCTGGCTCACCTCCATCCTCGAGGTCTTCGCCGCGCGCGCGGCCGCCGAGATCGAGCGCCTGCGCGCGGACCATGCGATGCGCGAGAGCGAGCAGCGCTTCCGCCAGCTCGCCGAGAACCTGCCCGGCATCGTCTTCTCCTACCTCAAGGACGCTGCCGGCCATCGCCAGTTGCGCTACCTCGGCCCCGGCGCTCGCCGCCTGCTCGGCGAGGAGCTTCACGCGCAGGTCGCGACGAACATCGACATGCTCTTCGAGAGTATCCTTCCCGAGGATCGGGCGGCGCTGCTGGCGGAGTCCGACCTCGCCGCCGAGCAGCAGTTGCTGCTGCACCGCGAGTTCCGGGCCCAGCTGCCCGACGGCAAGCATTGGTTCGAGGTCTTCGCGCGCTCCACGCCGCAGGACGAGGCCGGCCAGCTCTGGACCGGCACGGTATTCGACATCAGCGCGCGCAAGGAAGCCGAGGCGCAACTGCGCGAATACTCACGCGCGCTCGAGGAGAGCAACGCAACGCTGCAGGAAGTCAGCGAGAAGGCCCGCGCCGCCACGCGCACCAAGACCGAGTTCCTCGCCAACATGAGCCACGAGATCCGCACGCCGATGACGGCGATCCTCGGCTATGCGGACATCCTCGGCGAGCGCATCGAGGACCCCGAGGACCGCGAGGCGCTGGGCATCATCCGCGAGCACGGGCGCTACCTGCTGCAGATCATCAACGACATCCTCGACCTGTCGACGATCGAGGCCGGACGGCTCGAGCTGAACTTCCGTCGGGTCTCTGTCTTCCAGCTCCTCCACCACGTGCAGGAACTGATGCGCGTGCGCGCCCACGAGAAGGGCCTCTCGCTCACGGTCGAGTACCCCGAGCGGATGCCGGCCGTCGTGCGCACCGATCCCGTGCGCCTGCGCCAGATCCTGATCAACCTGCTCAGCAATGCGATCAAGTTCACCGAGCGGGGCGGCGTGCGCATCCGGGTCGAGTACCACGACCATCCCGGCCTGCCCGTGCTGGAGTTCGAGATCCGCGACACGGGCGTCGGCATGAGCGAGGCCAAGCTCGCCGCGCTCTTCGAGCCCTTCACGCAGGTGGACGGCACCGCGCGCCGCCGCTACGGCGGCGCGGGCCTCGGCCTGTCGATCAGCCGTCGCCTGGCGGAGATGCTCGGCGGGACGATCAGCGTCGAGAGCCAGGAGGGCAAGGGCAGCAGCTTCCGCGTCGTCGTGGCCACCGGGCTCATGGACGACCTGCGCATGATCAGTGCCGAGGAGGGCCTCGCCTTCCTGAAGGCGCCCGAGGAGCCGCTGATGGGCCCCGAGCGCCTGAACCTGCGCATCCTGCTCGCCGAGGACAACCGCACCAACCAGCGCCTCGTGCGCCACGTGCTCGAGAAGCTGGGCGCCTGGGTGGGCGTCGCCGAGAACGGCCGCGAGGCCGTCGACACGGCGCTGGCCGCCCGCGAGCGCGGCGAGGCCTACGACATCATCCTCATGGACATCCAGATGCCGGGGATGGACGGGCACGCCGCCGCGCGCGAGCTGCGCCGCTGCGGCTACGAGGGCCCGATCATCGCGCTCACTGCGCACGCGATGGAGCGCGACCGCGAGGCCGCGCTCGAGGCCGGCTGCAACGACCACTGCACGAAGCCGATCGATCGCCATCAGCTGGTGGCGGCGATCCTCACGCAGGTTGCCCGCCAGAACGCGCCCCAGAAGCGCGCCTGACGGGCCGGCGCCCGGCGCCCCGCGCCGGGCTTCCCGCGGCTTAGTTCCCCGAGATCACCACTGCGCCACTGACCATGTCCTCTCCGCCGAGCGCCTCGAGCACCTCCCAGACGTGGGCGTTGCCCATGCAGCCTGGCGGGAAGCCGCAGTTGTTGGTGACGACAAAGAAGTTGCACAAGTAGCCGGTATCCGCACTGGGCTGCAGGCCGAGCAGCGGATTGAGGCTCTCGAGATTGTGGTTGTGGTCGATGACGATACCGCCATCGACGTGTCGCAGTGCCCCCAGCGCCTCGATGGACTCGAGGTTGTAGTTGTCTTCCAGACGCAAATCCGAACCGATCGACACCAGGTTCTCCAGGCCGGCGAGGCTGACCAGGCCCGGGCAGACCTCGATGTCCAGGTGCGTGTCGAGGGTCTGTATGCTGCTGAGCGCCGTGATGTCCGCGAGCTGAGGGCAGTCGTTGATGAAGATCCCACCGTTGGGCAACCCCGGAAGCGCCGCCAGCCCGTCCAGGCTCGTCAGCGCGTCGCAGTACTGGAAAGACAGCCCGCCGACGTAGACGAGGCTGCTCAGGCCCGTGAGGTTCGTGAGCCCTTGGTTGTTCTCGATCTGCAGATAGCCGTCCACGCGATGCAAGCGCTCGAGGCCGGTCAGGCTGGTCAGCCCTGCGTTGCCCCAGATCTGGCAGTGGCTGTGTACCTCGGTGAGGCCAAGGCCGGTCAGGCTGACGAGCGCATTGCACTGAGTGATCGAGAAGCCCCGCTCGGCGATCGTGATGCCGCCCAGGCCGGCGATGCTGGTCAGGGCGTAGCAGTACTCGACGCCGACGGCGCCGACCCGGCCGCCGATGCCCGCCAGGCCGTCCAGGTTATCGAGGTGCCAGTTGTGCACGAGGACGATCGCGCCGTAGTTAGTGAGATCGAGTGGGTTGAGCGTGCGGATGCCCGCCAGGTCGTCGAGGGTCGTCAGCGCCTGGCACTCGCGGATGACAATCGTGCCGACACGAGTGCATTGGGGCAACTCGACGGCGGCCAGGGACAAGGGCGCGTCCAGGTTGAGACGCAGGCCGATCGAGCGCAGCTCGGGCAACGAGATGCGGGTGAAGGCGCCGTGGTAGACCGTGAGATCGCCGCCGATGAACTCAAGCGCCGGCAACTCGACCTCCGTCAGTCCCCCCCCCTCGATGCGCAGACCACCTGTGATCCCCGTGTAGGCCAGGCAAGCATCGTAGGTCGCCTGGTCGTAGATCCTGTACTGGCCCTCGTAGATGGTGCCGCTCGCCGTGTCGAGCCCGACGGCGCCGTAGCCGCTGAAGCCGTCGATCGGCGCGCTGAGCGTGTTTGCCGTCGTGTCCACGGAGTAGCCCGGCACGACCGCCCACTCGTCGCCGACGATCTCGCAGAGCTCGAGCGAGGATTCGCCGACGCCGGCCGGCAGGGTAGCTTCATCATAGGCGATGGTCAGCGTGACCGGCGCCGCGAAGCTGAGCCCGTCGGGCGCGAACTCGAAGCAGGTGCCCGGAGCGTAGGCGTCGCTCGCCGGGTGGCTGCTGCGTGCGCTGACGCTGATCTCCGTGTCCGCCGCCAGCGCGCCCGCGGGGACGCTCAGCGTGACCGCGCCCGCCGCGAAACCGAAGGTGCCGCCGGCAGGCCCGACGACCGTGCCGTCCGGCGTACCGTCGTCGCCGGGGCCGCTGGGATCGCTGCCGCTGCAGCCGATCGTGCCCAGGCCCGCCAACGCGCAAAGCATCGCTAGGGTACTGATCCCGGAAGTTGCTCGTCTCACCGTGCACCTCACCGCTAGGGGCCAGGCCCCAAACACCGAAGCGCCGCCCGTCTGGACGGCGCCTCGATTCTCGGTGGAGGCCGTTACGCAGGCGTTACGGCGCCCGGCGGCGGTTCAGCGGGTCAGCACCAGCTTGCGTTCCCAGCTCCCGGCCGGCGTGTGCAGCCGCACCAGGTAGAGGCCGCTGGCCAGCGGGTGGCCCTTGTCGTCGCGGCCGTCCCAGCTCAGGTTCTGCTCGCCGGCGGCCAGGGGCCCGTCGTGCAGCAGGCGCAGGCGGCGCCCCTTGAGGTCGTAGATCGCCAGGCGCGCGGGGCCTGGCGCACCCAGGCTGAGGCGCAGGGTGGTCTGCGGATTGAAGGGGTTGGGATAGGCGTCGAGGCGGCCGGCCGCCAGCGCGGCGCCGCTCGCGGGCAGCGTGAGCGTGCGCAGCAGGGTTTCCTGGCCGTAGAGGTCGCGCTCGATGAGGCGATAGCTGAGCGCAGCCGCCGGCGCCTCGGCATCGAGGAAGCTGAAGCTCGGCCCACCGGTCAGTGGCAGCGAGGTCAGGCGACGCCAGGCGCCTTCGCCCTCGCGCCGCTCGATGAGGAAGCCCGCGCTCTCGGACTCCCAGGCCACCCCCCAGCGCAACCAGACGCCCGCGGCCGCGCGCTCGGCGCGGAACCAGGCGAGGAAAACAGGGATCGCCTCGTCGCCCAGAACAGCGACGCCGTTGCGGTCGTCGGCGACGAAGATGTGCGAGCCGGCGACCGCCGCGTCCAGGGCGCGCCCGCCGGTGTCGTAGTAGCCGGCTTCCGTCGGGTGCGCGGGATCGCTGACATCGATCACGCGCAGGCCGTCGCCGTAGTCGGAGACGTAGGCGAAGGGCCCTGCGACGTTCACCTTGCGCGCCGAGTCGATGGTGTCGTAGTAGCCCACCTCCACTGGATTGGCCGCATCGCTGATGTCCACGATGCGCAGGCCGCGGCCGTAGGCGGCGACATAGGCATAGCTGCCGTTCACGTCCACGCCCCAGGCTGCGTCGACGAGCACGAGGCCACCCAGTTCGATCGGCGCGTCCGGATTGCTGATGTCGATGAGGCGCAGTCCCTGCGGGCCGTCGGCGACGCAGGCCAGGTTGCCCTGCACGGCGACGTCGTAGGCGTAGCCCGATGTGTTCACGCTGCCGCGGCGGACCGGCGCAGTGGGCGTGCTGACATCGACGAGAATTAGCCCCCCCTCCGAAGCCGCCACGCAGGCGATATTGCCGCTGAGCGCAATGGCGCGCGCGGCGGCGCTGCTCAGCGAGAGACTCGCGAGCAGGCTCGGGTGCGAGCGATCGCTGATGCTCACCACCTTGATGCCCGGCGTGTAGTCCGCCAGATAGGCGATATCGCCGGCGACGGCCACGTCGTGGACGTAGCCCGGCGTGTCCAGGCGCGCGATGCGCTGGACTGCGACTGGATTGCCGATGGACAGCACGATCAGCCCCAGCCGATTGCCGGCAATGTAGGCGAACGCGCCGTCGGTGGCGATGCCCTGGCAGTAGTCGCCCGTTTCGAGGGTGGCCACCGTCACCGGGTTGCTCGCGTTTGCAAGATCGATCGCCACGAGCCCCCCGCCCCAGTCGGCCACCCAGGCGTACCCGCCGCCGACATGCACACCGTAGGCCGCCACGGGCGTGTTCTCCGTGCTCACCAGCGTGGGCGCGGCCGGGTTGCTGACGTTGATCACGACGAGGCCGTCGCTGTCGTCGGCCACGTAGGCCAGGGTGTCGACGACCTCGACTTCCCAGGCGAAGCTGACGGTGTCGTAGAAGCCGACCTCGTAGGGCGCCGTCGGATCGGCAACGCTGAGGATGCGCAGGCCCGCGTTCTGGTCGGCCACGTAGGCCAGGGTGTCGACGACCTCCACGCGGAAGGCGCCGCCCGGCGTGTCGTAGAAGCCGATCTCCACCGGCTGCGTGGGATCGCTGATGTCGACGATGCGCAGGCCCGCGCTCCAGTCGGCCACGTAGGCCAGCGTGTCGACGGCGCAGACCCCGTGCGCGCGGTCGGGCGTGTTGAGCACTCCCAGCGTGACGGGATGCGCGGGATCGGCAACGCTCACGATGCGCAGGCCGTCGAAGTACTCGGCGAGCAGCACGAGCGTATCGCTCACGGCGACGTCGTAGGTGTACTGCACCGTCGCGGAGCGGCCGACCTCGACCGGCTGCATGGGATCGGAGACGTCGATGATGCGCAAACCGTCCGTCCATGCGCTCGTGTAGACGTAGTCGCCGGCCTGATCCATGCCGAGGGTCGGCCCCGGCACGGCGACCTGCCCGAGGGTCATCGGGCTCGCGGGATTGCTGACATCGGCGATCGAGAGCGAGCCGCCGTTGCCGTAGTAGAGGATCCCCGCGTCCCAGTTCGCGCCATAGCAGGGCCCGTCGGGCCAGCGCGAAAGCATCAGCAGGTTCGCGCTGTCGCCGGTGTCGCGCTCCTGGGCCGGGGCTGCGAGGGGAAGGCTGGCGAGCAAAACGAGGGCAAAGATGCTGCGCTTCACGCTGTACCTCAATGGTGTCGAGCTGCCGTCCGGCCGCAACTGCAAGAGGTATGCCCCGCTGGGCGGCGCCTGGCGTGCCTGGCGGCCCCCCTCAGCGAGTAATGATACACCATGCCGCACCCGTCTGGCCCCTGCTGCGGCCCCTCTTTCTGTGCGGACCCTGCGCCGGAAGCGGCGAAACATAGGTCCCGCCGGGCGTTCGTGCAATCCCCGGGCGCAGGGGCGCTGGCCGCGCCACCGCCTCTGGATTGCGGCCTTGATCTCCGGCCCCGCGCGGCCTAGACTGTACTCACCCTCCCGCGCCCGGTGGCTCCGGCTGCCTGGCGCTTTCCTTTGCCTCCCCCGCCGCCCTCCCCGCTGCGGCCGCGCCGCCCGTGACGCGCATGGACTTCGTGCACCTGAACGTCCACAGCGCCTACTCGCTGCTGGCCGGCACGCTGAAGCCCGAGGCGATCCCCGCCCTGGCGCGGCGCCGCGGCTTTGGCGCGCTGGCGCTCACCGACACGGACGGCCTCTTCGCCGCCGTGGCCTTCCAGCAGGCCTGCGCGCGCGAGGGCCTGCACGGCGTGCTCGGCGTCGAGCTCACGCGGCCGCGCCAGCGGCGCGAGGCCGCGCTGCCCGCGCCGCTGCTGCCCGAGTTGCCCGCGCCGGCCGTGGCCGACGGCGAGGAGGCGGAGTCCCCGCGCGAGCTGGGCGGCTTCGCGCGCGAGCGCCCCGCCGGGCCGGGCGACGCGCGGCATCGCGCCACGCTGCTCGCCCGCAGCGAGGCCGGCTATCGCCTGCTCGGCGAGCTGATCAGCACGCGGCATCGCGATCCCGCCTTCGAGCTGGAGGCCGCGCTCGCCGCCGCGCTGGACTCGGGCGAGCTCTATCTGCTCTGTGCGGGCGAAGGGCTCCTGCGCGCGCTCGCGCCCCGCGAGCACGCGCGCGCGGTGCGCGGGGCGCGCCTCTTCGTGGAACTGCGGCCGGGGCGGGGCACGGCCGCACAGCTCGGGCTCCAGGCGCGCCTCGCCCTCGCCGAGGCGCTCGGCCTGCCGGCCGTGGTGACGGGCGGCGTCTTCTTCGCCGAGCCCGCCGACCACGAACTCCACCGCCTGCTCTCGGCGATGCGCATGAACTGCACGGAGCCCGCGCTGCCCACGGACGCCGCCGCGCCGGCCACGGCCTGGCTGATGGACGAGCCCGCCCTGCGCGGCGCGCTCGGCCTCGCCCCCGGGGGCGGGTTGCAGGGCGCGGCCGGGCGCGAGGCCGCCCCCGGGGGCGGGTTGCAGGGCGCGGCTGGGCGCGAGGCAGCCCCCGGGGGCGGGTCCCGCGCCCTCGCGGATCCGCGCCTGGAGCGCGCCCTCGCCGCCAGCGCGGCCATCGCCGCGGATTGCCAAGTGCGCATCCCCCTCGGCCGGCCGCGGCCGCCGCGCTTCAACTTGCCACCGGGGCCGGACGGCCGGCCCAGCCACCCCGACGCCTTCCTCTATCGCCTCGCGCACGAGGGCCTGCGCGAGCGGCTCGGCCTCGCCCCCGGCGACAGCGACACCCGCGCCCGCCGCACCCTGGCCGCGCTGCGCCGCGAGCTGCACGTGATCCGCCGCCGCGAAGTGTCGGCCTACTTCCTCATCGCCTGGGACCTGGTGCGCTACGGCAGCAGTCGCGGGCTCGCGAGCCTGGGTCGCGGCAGCGCGGCGGGCAGCCTGGTGTCCTTTGCGCTGGGCATCACGCACGTGAATCCGCTGGAGAACGGGCTCTACTTCGAGCGCTTCCTCAACCTGGAGCGCGCGGGGCTGCCCGACTTCGACATCGACTTCGGCTCGGCGGCCCGCTACGAGATCCTCGACTACGCCTTCCGCCGCTACGGCCGCGAGTCCACGGCGATGATCGGCACCTACCAGACCTTCCGCCCCCGCGGCGCCTTCCGCCGGCTGGTGGCGGCCCTCGGCCTGGACGAGACGCTCTGGGACGCCCGCATCAAGCTGCTGCCGCACTGGGGCAGTTGCGCCACCCTGCGCCAGCAGCTCAAAGAGCACCCGAAGAGCCGCCACCTCGATCTCGCCACGGACGACTGGCCGCGCCTGCTCGATCTCGCCGCGCGCCTGGACGAGCTGCCCCAGCACCTGGGCACGCACCCCTGCGGCATCGTCATCGCGCCGGGGCCGATCGCGCACTTCGTGCCCGTGCAGCCGGGCGCGCAGGGCTTGGCGATCACGCAGTGGGACATGCACGGCGTCGAGGCGGCGGGCCTGATCAAGATGGACATCCTCGGCCAGCGCGGGCTGGCCGTGATCGACGCCACCAGCGCCCGCGTGCGCGAGAACTTCGGGCGCGCGCCGCGTCTGGCCGGCGACCCGCCCCCGGGGGCGGGTCCCACTGCCGTGCGGCGGGGGGCGCGCACGCAGCGCGGCGAGGCGGCGGACGCGGTGAACCCCTTCACCGATCCCGACACGCGCGCCCTGCTCGCGCGGGGCGCCAGCGAGGGCTGTTTCTATATAGAGAGCCCGATCATGATGCAGATCCTCCGTCAAGCCCGCTGCGAGGAGTTCGAGACGCTGACCGCGCTGTCCTCGATCATCCGTCCCGGCGTGAGCAACTACGGCGGCAAGCGCGACTACCTGATGCGCCACCGCGGCGAGGAGCCGGTCCGTTTGCTTCACCCGCTTCTCGAGCCGCTGCTGCGCGACACGCACGGCTGCCTCATCTACCAGGAGCAGGTGATGCGCGTGCTGCAAGTCATGGGCGGCATGACGCTGGGCGAGGCCGACGCCTTTCGCAAGATCATGTCGGGCAAGGGCGGCGGCGACGCGAAGGCCTTCGAGGAGCGCTTCTTGGTTGGGGCGCTGACGCGCTTGCAGCTGGCAGGCGAAACGGAGGAGGAGGCCGGGCGCATCGCGCGCGAGCTGGGCCGGCAGGTGGCCAGCTTCGCCGGCTACGCCTTCTGCAAGGCGCACAGCGCGAGCTTCGCGCGCGAGAGCTTCGAGAGCGCCTACTGGAAGGCGCACTACCCCGCCGAGTTCATGGCCTCGGTGATCGAGGAGCGCGGCGGCTACTACAGCACGGCCGAGTACGTGGAGGAGTCGCGTCGCCTCGGCCTCGCGCTGCTGCCGCCGCACGTGAACGCGGGCACGCTGCGCAGTCTCGGCACCTCGAACGGCGCGCCGACCCGCGATCCTGCGGGCGACGCGGGACTCCCCCCGCGCGCGCCGCGCGACCCGGCCGTGCCGCGGGGGCGCCTGCGCATCGGGCTCTCATTTATGCAGGGCGTGCGCGAAGCGGCGCTCGCGTGGCTCGCCGAGGAAGGCGCGCGGCGGCCCTTCGTCGCCCTGCGCGAGCTGGTGGACCGCGCGCGGGCTGCGGGCGGCAACACGGCGCCGCGGCGCTACGAGCTGGCGCGGCTGGCGCGCGTGGGCGCGCTCGATGGCTTGGCGATTGGCGGCGCGCCCGAGCGCGCGGACGATCGCGGCAGCGCCGGCCGCGGCGCACCCGCCCCCGGGGGCGGGTCGGAGCGGGCTGCGTTGCTCGAGGCGCTCGCCGCGCTCTGGCCCGAGGCCACGGCGGCCAAGGCCAACACCGAGGCCTTTGCGCCGATCGATTGGCCCGCGGCCGGCGCCGACGCCGAGGCCATCCTGCGCGCGCGGGCCCGGCTCGAGCTGGGCGGGCTGGGCTTCACGCCGTCGCTGCACCCGCTCTTGCTGTCGCCGGTCTTCGCGGGCAACGGCAGCGGGCGCCTCACGGCCGCGGCGCTCACCGCCCGCGGGGCAGCGCTCGCTTCGCGCGAGCGCGTGGACCTGGGCCGCGTCGCGCTGCACGGCGTCAAGGTGGCCGGCAAGACGACGCGCACCGAGAAGGACCAGCGCCTGATGGCCTTCGTCACCTTCTCCGACGAGACGGGCATCTTCGAGACGGTCTTCTACCCCGAGGACTACGCGCGCCTCGCGCGGCGGCTGCGCGGGCTGGGGCCCTTTCGCGTGGAGGGGCGGGCGCTGGTCGAACTCGGCGAGCTGCTCGTGGAGGTGAAGGAGATCCGGATGCTTGAGGCGAGCAGTCAGAGAGCGGCGCCCGTTCACCTTCCGGCCTAGAAGCTCCCGAAGGGCACCGCATCCACCGTCCGCGTCAGCGGGAAACGCTCGCGGCACAAGCAAACCAGGAGACCCTTCTCGGCCCGCTCGCCGAAGAGTGCCTGGAATTCCTCGATGCCGCGGGCATGTGCCGCCGTGGGTGTGGCGGTGACCTTCGCCTCGATCGGGATCAGGCGGCGACCGGATTCGAGCACGAAGTCCACTTCGTGGCCGGCCGCCGTGCGCCAGAAGCTCAGGCCTGGCGAATCGCCGCGGTGATGGAAAAGCCGCAGCAGTTGCCCGCAAACCGCGGCCTCGAAGAGCGGGCCGGCCGACATGCCACTCAGGACCTGGTCCGCGTCGTTCAGCCCGAGCAGGAAGCTCAAGGTTCCGGTGTCCTGGAAGTAGAGCTTTGGCCGCTTGACCAGCCGTTTCCCCAGGTTCTCGAAGAAGGGCCGCAGAACATAGACCTGCCCGCTCGCCTCCAGCACGGAGACCCAGGCCTTGACGGTCTTGCCCGTCACGCCCAGGTCGCGGGCGAGGTCCTCGAAGTTGACCAGTGAGCCAGTGCGCGCCGCCAACAGGGCGAGCAGCCGCTGGAAGTCGCCGAGGTCCCCCACCGCGCGCAGCGAGCGAACGTCTCGCTCCAAGTAGGTGCTGACGTAGGAGGCGTGCCAGAGCTTGGCGTCCAGGTTCCCCCGCACGCTGAGCTCCGGGAAGCCGCCACGCAGGATGTGCTGTGCGATGCGCGCGGCGGAGCCCGGCGCGCCGGACGGAGCGGCCGAGAGCAGGCAATCGTGCCAGGCGGCACCTGCGTCGGGCTGCCCCTCCGCCTCGCGCAACGAGAGCGAGAGGAGCCGGAGAATCGCCGCGCGCCCGGCAAGGGATTCCGTGACACCCTGCATCAGCGAAAAAGCCTGCGACCCGGTGAGGATGTAGCGACCCATCGCCGCGCGCTGCGCGTCGATCTCCATCTTGAGGTAGGAGAGCAGGCTCGGGGCGTACTGGATCTCGTCCAGGATCAGCGGCGGGGCAAAGCGCTCGAGGAAGAGCCGGGGATCGCGGCGAGCCTGCTCGCGGAGCTCAGGATCGTCGAGGCTCGCGTAGCGATGGCTCTCACCGAAGACGCGCCGGACCAAGGTCGTCTTCCCGGACTGGCGCGGGCCGGTCAGGACGACGCTCGGGAACTCCTGGGCGGCCCGCTGGAGCACCAGCGTCAGAGTGCGCGTGAGGTAGCTCGCCGCAGCCATGGGGATAGCCTGCCCTGCCCCATGCCGTTGGTCAAGCAAAATGGGAGTTGGATTCCAAGTTTGCACAACAATGCCCCGGGCTGGCGCGGCCGCGCTGCGCGAAGCAATCGCGCGGGAGTCTGGTACAAGCTCTCATCAAGGTGGCCGATGGACCCTGCACCTCGGCTCCGCCAGCAGGCCGGCTGATTATTGCATAATCGCTACATGCACAAGGCTTGACTGCGCAGTCCCCATCGCATCGCCGCCGACTCAAGTTCCGCAGCGGCCTACCTGCTCCTGGGCAAGATCCACGCCGCGCAGGGCAACTGCGCGGAGGCGATCCCCGCTTTCGCGCGCGCCCTCGCGCTGTGCGACACCCTGGCTGCCGCCCGGGAGGGTCGCGAGGGTTGTCGCTGACCTCTGCGCGAGCAGGGAAGAATCGCCGCTGGGAGTAGACAGGCGCGCAGCGAGAGCGCGAAGGGCTGGGCAATCACCGCGCGCCCGGAAAGGGACTCCGTGTAAGCGCCCTACCAGCTCCCCCCGCCGCCGCCACCACCGCCGCCGCCCGAGAAGCCCCCGCCGCCGCTGCCGCTGGAGCCGCTCGAGCGCGGCGTCGCGGCCATCGCGCGGCCGGCGCTGGCCATCGCGGCGCTCAGGCTCTTCTCGAGGGACACCGTGGAGAAGCCCCCGTGCAGGCCGGGACCCCGGTACCAGCCGGGCGCTGGACCCTCGTCGTAGATGCCTTGGAAGCGCCGCGCCCAGGCGGCCGCCACGCCGAGGGCCATCGCGTAGGGCAGGAGCCGCTCGAAGGCCGCGCGCCGCGCGGCGGGATCGGCGAGCTCGCGCTCGATGCGGTCGGCCTCCACGCGCGTCGCGAACTCCTGGAAGCCCAGCGCCCACTCGCGGCCGGCCACGCCCTTCTTCGTGCGGCGCGGCATCGCAGGCGCGAAGGCGAAGAAGAGCACCATCGAGAGTACCGCCGCCACGATCGGCAGGGCCAAGGCCTGCGGGAAGAGGCCGCCCGTGATCCAGGACAGCAGCGCGCCGAGCCCGAAGGTCGCAAGCCCGGCGAGCACGCCGAAGCCGCCGTAGCGCGCGTAGACCGCCGTCGGCGCCGCCTCGAAGTAGCCGCCGCGCACGAGGCGCTGCACCACCGCCTCGCGGATCGGGGGGATCTCCTTGTAGAACTCCTGGCGCAGGTCGCTCGCGTCCACCTGCTCGCCGTGCTTGAAGATGCCGTTCCAGACCTGGGCCTCGTGCGGCAGCAGGTCGCCGGCGTCCGCCCGCCCGCGGCGCGCAAAGCGCGTTTCCTCGCGCTTGATGAGGCCGAGCAGCGAAGACTCCTCGCGCTCCTCGATCGCGAGGCGGCCCTTCACGGCGAGGTCGACGATCGTCGCCGTGATATCGCCCAGGTCCACGCGCTCGTCAACTAGAGCCCCTAGTTCCGCAGCGCTCAGACCTTCCGGCGGCTCGTAGCGCACGGTCACGCTGCCGGCCACGGCTGGGTCCTTGCCGCGCGCGCGGTACAGCCGGACGAGCAGCGCGAGCCACACGAAAGGCGCGAGCAGGATCAGGTTCGCGCCCACGAAGCGCGCCACCCTCACCGCGGCGCCGGGAAAGCGCAGATGCCCGCGCGGGAAGGCGACCACCACGGTGAGCCCCTCGAGCGGACCCAGCGCTCGCGTCGCCTCGAAGTGCACGCGGCCCGGCTCGGGGAACGCGATCGTCACTTCTTGCGCCGTCGCGCCGAAGCGCCCCGTGAAGCCGAGGGCGCGCAGCGAGTCGGCCGGCAGCGCCGCCGGCAGGCGCACGGTCGCCGTCGCGCGCCCGATGTCCGCCTGCCACTCGTGCCCCGTGGCGTTCCAGTACAGCTCGTCGTACTGCGGGAAGTGGCCGAGGGCGTCCTGCACGCGGTAGCGGATGCGGTAGATCACGCGCCCTGTTATCGTGCGGTCGGCGTCGCCGATGCGGATGCGGTAGTGATCGCCCTCGCGCGAGACCTTCGTCCCGTAGGGATTCCCGTGCTCGTCCACAACGCTCTCCAGGCGCAGGCGCATGCGGTACTGGAAGCCGCGCGGGTCGGTGTACGCGTAGGGGATCAGCCGGTAGATGCCGTGCCGCGGCTCGCTGAAGTCCACGGCCAGGCGCTCCTCGACGAGCAGCTCGGCATCCGGCTCGACCGTGAGCTGCGTCTCGAACTCGGCGATCGTGTAGCCGCCGAGATCGGCCCGCGCCGCGCTCGCGACGACGAGGAGCGCGAGCAGCGCAAGGACCCCCCGCGCCGCGCGCCGCGTCATGGCGTGAAGCTCACCTTGGGCGCCTCGGCCTCGCCCGGCTCGGTCAGCTCGAAGAACTTGCGCTCGCTGAAGCCGAACAGGTTGGCGAAGATGAGGTCGGGGAACATCTTCAGGCGCGTGTTGAAATCGCGCACGACGGCGTTGTAGTAGCGCCGCGCGTTCTGGATCGCCTCTTCCAGCTCCTGGAGCGCCCGCTGCAGGTCCTGGAAATTCTGGTTGGCCTTGAGGTCGGGATAGGCCTCGGCCAGCGCGAAGAGCTGCCGGAGCTGCTGCGTGAGGAAGCTCTCGGCGGCCGCGCTGCCCGCCGGATCGCCGCCGCGCCCGCCGACCGCCGCCGCCTGCTGGCGCGCCTTCGTCACCGCCTCGAGGGTAACGCGCTCGTGAGCCGCGTAGCCCTTCACCGTCTCGACGAGGTTGTCCACCAGATCGTGCCGCCGCTTGAGCTGCACGTCGATGTCCGACCAGGCCCCCTCGGCGCGCACGCGCAGGCCGACGAGCCGGTTGTAGATGCCGATGCCGCCGAAGACGACGAGGGCGACGAGGGCGAGCAGGAGCAGGGTGGCGAAAGGCATGATCACCTCCGGGCGTTCGGAATTCGGCGCGAGCATAGGCGCGCAGGGCGGCCGGGTCTAGAGATCCTTCAGGTAGGCCGGCCCGCCGAGCTGCTCCATCTGGCCGACGATCCAGCCCGCCCGCTGGCGGACGTAGCCGGACGGCCGGTCGGCGGAGAGACGCTTCGGGCTGGGGAGCACGGCGGCCAGGAGCGCCGCCTCGTAGCGGTCGAGCTGCGCGGCGGGCTTGTGGAAGTAGAGGCGGCTGGCCGCGCCCACGCCGTAGACCCCCGGCCCCATCTCCGCGACGTTCAGGTAGACCTCGAGGATGCGCCGCTTCGGCCAGATGGTCTCGATCAGCACGGTGAGGTAGGCCTCCAGGCCCTTGCGCAAGTAGCTGCGCCCGGGCCAGAGGAAAAGGTTCTTCGCCACCTGCTGCGAGATCGTGCTCGCGCCGCGCAGGCGCCGGCCGCGCTCGTGCTCGGCGAGGGCCTTCTCGATCGCCTCACGGTCGAAGCCGCCGTGGCGCGGGAAGTTCTGATCCTCGGCGGCGACCACCGCCAAGCGCGCCGCGGGCGCGATCTCGTCCCAGGGCGTCCAGGTGTAGGCGGGGCCGGCGCCTTGCCGCGTGCGCAGTCGCTCCTGGAGCATCATCGCGCTGGTGGGCGGCGGCAGCCAGCGCAGAGCGACGAGGCTCGCCACCGGCAAGCCGACAACGATCAGCGCGATCGCGACGAGGATTCGCAGCAGCCAGCGGCGCATGGCGGCGATCATACGCCCTCTTGCGAGCGGCGGGAAGCGCGACCCTCGCCCCGCGGCGTGCCGGGCGAGGGCCGTCGCTCGGTCTAGCGGGCTACCAGGCGGACTTCACGGTGCTGAAGGCCTTGACGGCCACGGCCGTCGCCGTCCAGTCGGCCGTCACGCTCTGGATAAAGTAGTCCCCGATCAGGTCCGGGTCGTGGTCGAAGCCGAAGAGGATCGACCCCACGCCCGCGCCCGTGACGCCGGTGGACTCGGCGGGCACGATCACCACCCCGTCGAGCGAGACCGCGCAGGTACCGGCATCGAGGTCGAGGGTGATCACGAGTGTCAGGTCTTCGTCGAGGGTGTAGCTGCCCACCGGGAACATGCCGAAGTCGTCGGCATCGCCCTGGAGGACGACACCGCCCGCAGCGAAGGACAGGTTGAGAAAGCTATGCGCCGCGCCGGCCTGCTCGCGCACGTAGACGAGGTAGCGGTCGTCGACGACGAAGTGGAGCACGGCGCTCAGCGTGAGCACACCGGTCGTGATCTCGACGCTGTTCAGGAACTCGAAGCGCACGGTCAGCGCTCCGAAGTCGACGCCGTCGACGATCTCGAGCGCCTGGCCGCCGGCCGGGCTGGTGCGGACAAAGGCATCGATGCCGCCGAGGTCCACGGGCTGGTGAGCAGCGGCGCCGCCCGTGCCGATGAGCTGATCGAGGGGCTGATCCTCGAAGTCGCAGTCGAGAATGCGCTCCGCCGTCGCGAGCTGGGCGAAGCCCGCCGACAGCAGGGCAATCAGGCCGAGAACCATCGCAGTGCGGCGCATGGCGAACCTCCGTTGGAGAGCCGAAAGGCCGGTTTCGGGGCGACCCTAGCCGAGTTCTTACAATTCCGCAAACGGTGTTTGCGAGGGGCGCCCAAGGGCGGCCCTGGCCGGAATGCTGCTATTGCCTTGCGGCAGGGCGCGCCGCTGCAAGGCAGCGCGTCCGCCCGGGCTCCGCGACGCGGAGCGGAGGGAAAGGAGCGCGCCGCATGCTGCCCGATCGGGAAGCATTGCCCGCGGGCCCGGCCGGCGAGGACGCCGGGCTCGCCATCGCAAGCCGAGACGAGGACTTGCTATATGCATGGGACCGTCTGCTGGCGATCGCGGCGCTGTATCCTCCGGATAACACTCGCTTCCGGGGCAGCCTGGATGCCTGGCGCGAGACCCTGCGCCCGCTCGCGCGCTCCGACGGCAGCCTCTGCGTCGAGATCGGCCGCGACGGCCGCCTCGCCTGCGAGGGCCGCGTCCTGGCGCCCGCGCGCGTCGTGCAGAGCCGCTTCTATCCCCTGCTGCTGGGCATCGGCGTCGAGCACGTATTGATCTCGCTGGCCATCGCGCCCGCGGCGATGCACCGCCTCCTCGTCATCCTTCGCGACGCGCAGCGCACGGCCGAGCGCTCGATCGGCTTCCAGCACGCGGAGCTGCCGGCGCTCCCGGCCGGCGTGACGGTTGCGCTGCGCAGCTTCGGCAGCCCGGGCGAGACCCTGCTCCGCGCGGCAGACGGCGACCCGGCGCACGAACAGCAGCGCGGTGCCGAACTCTCCCCGGAGGTAACGGCGCCGGAGCACGCCGTCCCGGCCCCGGTCTTGAGCAATCCGCACGTCGGCCTTCAGGGCGAGACGATACACGCGCTCGAGGATCGGCTAACCGAGAACGTGACCGCGCTGTACCGTTCGCTCACGCAGGACCTCGCGCCCGATCCGGTGCCGGCGACCGAGCCCAGCGCGCCGCCCGTTGCGGCGCCCGCACCGAAAGCGGCAACCCCGCCGCCGCTGCCCTTCGACGCCGACTCCTTCCAGGCGCGCCTCGGCCGTCTCGAAGGCGAGCTCCCCCTCGGCGCCGAGCAGCTCGGTCCCTCGCAGGCGGAGTGGCTGGCCTTCCTGCTTCAGCAGGCCCTCGCGCCCGAGGAGAGCGATGCGCGCGAGCGGGCCCGCGTGGATTTGGCCGCGCAGCTCGCACAGCCGGTCGGCCTGCAGGGGCTCCAGATGCTGCTCTCCGCCGGTGAGCAGCTCCTCGCCGGCGGCGACGCCGACGCGGTGGACGCCCAGCTCCCGCTGCTCCTCGCGCCCCTCGCCAAGCAGGCGCCGGCGCTGCAGAGCCTCTTCCCCGCCTGGGTGGATGGCGCGAGCGCCGTCGCGCGCGAGATGCTCTGGCCGCATCTGGCGGACGCCTTGCTCGGCGGTCTCGTCCCCGTCAGCCTCGCGCAGCTTCGCAGCGCCGACGGCGAGACCGCGCTCGCCCTCGCCGAGGAGGATCGCCCGCGCCTGCTCGCCCGCCTCGAGCAGCGCCCGTCGCTTCTGGACGCAAGCCTCCCGGCCGCGATCTTCCGGCCGCTGCGGCCAGAGCTACGCCCACTGCTACTGCTGCTCTTGCTGAGTTCGCGCAGCGTCATTGCCGGCGCGCAGCTCCACGCCGCGCTGCGCGAGTCGGGGCTGCCGCCGCCCTTCGCCGCCCTGCTCACCCTGCTCGGCGACTTCAAGCCCAGCCACCGCGAGCTCTATCGCCTCCTGCTCCGCGCCGACGAGGAGGGCGCGGCCCTCGCGCGCGAGGCGGCCGGCCATGCGATCGGCGTCTTGCAGCGCCTGCCTCGCGCCGAGCGCGGGCGCCCGGAGGTCGCCGACTGCCTGCTCACGCTCGAAGCCGCCCCCGCCGGCGAGGCCGACGCGCTCCTGGACCGCGTGACCCTCGATCGACGCCTTCCATTTTGGCCCGCCTGGCCGCGTGCGGCGCGGCGCCAGGCGTCCACGCTCAAGGGCCGCCGTCGCCGCCACTTCGCTGCCGCACGCCGCGAGGGGCGGCAGCCATGAACGCGCGCATCGACGATCTGGTCACCCTGCTCAGCCGCGGCATCAGCCAGCGCGCGCTCTACTTTCCCGATCACCCCAACGTGCAGGCCTGCAGCCGCGAGCTTGCCGCGCGCCTCGAGACGGAGATCGCCGGCAGCGACGCGGGCTTCTTCCTCGGCACGGTCGAGGGGCGCTTGATCCACGAGGGCCGCTTGCTGCTCGGGGCGTCGATCATCGGGCACAAGGTGGCCACCTGCCTGGATCGCCTGGGCAGCGGCGGCTTTCGATTCCGGCGCGGCATCGCACCCATCGAGCTGGCGACGCTCTTCAGCATCGCCGTCGAGCAGAGCGAGCCGCTCGCCGGCGGCCTGCCGGAAGCGCGCCGCCTCTTCACGGTGCGCGGTCTGCGCAACATCGAGCTCTCGCCGCGCTACGGCGAGGAGGACTGGTTCGGCCGCCAGGGCGCACTCGCGAGCGATGAGATCGGCGAGGGCGGCGGCGATCTCGCCGCGCTGATCCCCGTCTACCAGTCGCTCTTTTCTGTGGTGGAGACGGCCCACGGGCGCGCGACTGGCGATCATGCGCTGGACATCGACGCCGCGTGCACGGCCAGCGAGCGCTTCCTCGACGCCTGCGCGGACGGCTTCAAGGACATGATGCAGCTCGTGCGCTACCAGGACGCCAACAGCTACACCGTCGGGCACTCGGTGCGCGTGGCGCTGCTGGGCGTGCTGGTCGGCCAGCATCTCGGCTTGCCGCGGCCGCGCCTGAAGGAGCTGGCCACGGCGGGCCTGCTGCACGACGTCGGCAAGGCCAAGGTCCCCGCCGAGATCCTCTACAAGACCGCCCGCCTGGATCCCGACGAGCTGCGGATCATGCGCATCCATCCCGAGGTCGGCGCGCAGATCCTGCTGGAGAGCGGAAACGCGAGCTCGACCGCCGTCTGCGCGGCCTGGGGCCATCACCTGCGCAACGATCTGCATGGCTATCCCGCTGTGCCCGGCTGGGCGGTGCAGGGCGAAGCGACCGCGCTGCTCCAGGTCTGCGACGTCTTCGAGGCGCTCACCGCCGTACGCCCCTACAAGCCGGCCACCTCGCCCCTGCGCGCCTACGAGATCATGCTCGCCGATCCCGGCGCCTTCCACCCCGGCGCCCTGCGGGCGCTGATCGGCGCGCTCGGCCTCTACCCCCCCGGCAGCCGGGTCGCGCTGAACGACGGCTCGCGCGCCGTCGTGCTGAGCGCCGGCGCGCGCGCGGATCGGCCGCAACTGCGGCTCATCAGGGATAGGGCAGGCCGCCCCCTCGCGCGCGAGGACCAGTCGCTACTCGACCTGGACGCGCCGGCGGCCGC
>VGXI01000016.1 GCA_016873475.1 bacterium
ACCCTGCTCGCCAAGGCCGTCGCCGGCGAGGCGCGCGTGCCCTTCTACTCGATGAGCGGCTCCGACTTCGTCGAGATGTTCGTCGGCGTCGGCGCCAGTCGCGTGCGCGACCTCTTCGAGCAGGGCAAGAAGAACGCGCCCTGCATCATCTTCGTCGACGAGCTGGACGCCGTCGGCCGCCACCGCGGCGCCGGCCTCGGCGGCGGCCACGACGAGCGCGAGCAGACCCTGAACCAGCTGCTCGTCGAGATGGACGGCTTCGACACCAGCGAGGGCGTCATCCTGCTCGCCGCCACCAACCGGCCGGACGTGCTCGACCCGGCGCTCCTGCGGCCCGGCCGCTTCGATCGCCAGATCGTCGTCGACATGCCCGACGTGCGCGGGCGCGAAGGCATCCTGCGCGTGCACATGCGCAACGTGCCCGTCGCGGCGGACGTCGACGTCAAGGTGCTCGCCCAGGGCACGCCGGGGCTCTCGGGGGCCGACCTCGCGAACATCGTCAACGAGGCCGCCCTGCTCGCCGCCCGCCTGAATCACGACAAGGTCTACATGGTCGACTTCGACGAGGCGCGCGACAAGGTGATGATCGGCCCCGAGCGCCGCAGCCGCGTCCTCAGCGAGGAGACCCGCCGCAAGACGGCCTACCACGAGGCGGGCCACGCTATCCTCGGCGTCAAGCTCGCGCACGCGGACACCCTGCACAAGGTGACGATCGTCGCCCGCGGCATGGCCGGCGGCGTCACGCACTTCCTGCCCAACGAAGAGAAGCTGATGTACCGCGACCGGGACTACCTCCTCGACCAGATCACGATGGCCCTGGGCGGCCTCGTCGCGGAGAACCTGGTCTACGGCCGCCATACCAGCGGACCGCAGAGCGACATCCAGCGCATCACGCAGATCGCGCGGGCGATGGTCACCCGCTGGGGCATGAGCGAGAGCCTCGGCCCGATCGCCTACGGCGAAAACGAGGAGACCATCTTCCTCGGCCGCTCCATCGCCCACTCGCAGAACTACAGCGAGCGCACGGCGCAGCTGATCGACGAGGAGGTGCGCCGCCTCGTCGACAACAGCCTCGAGCGGGCCACCCGCCTCCTCACCGAGCACCGCCCCTCGCTCGACGCCATCGCCGCCGCCCTGCTCGAGCGCGAGACGCTCACCGGCGACGAGGTGCAGATCATCATGCAGGGCGGCACCCTGCCCCCCTTCGACCGCGAGGCGGCCGAGGCCGCGCGCCGCCGCAAGGAGGAGGAAGAGATGAGCCGCGGCGAGCGCATCGACGCCGTTCTCGACGCGGCTAGGCGCCGCGAAGGCGAGGAGCCCGGCAACGGGACGCGCGAACTGGTGCCCGACGGCGCCGCGGACGCGGCGCCCGCAGGCGAGCGGCCGGAAGCCGAGCGGCGGCCGCCGGACGGCGCCTGAGATGAGCGCAGGCGCCGGCAGCGCGTCGGGTCCCGGTCGCCCGCGCCTGCTGGCGGCGCGCGGACGCGAGCTGCGAGCGCTGCTGGAGGCCGCCGGTGTCGACGCCTACGGCGCCGCACTGATGGCCCGCAAGGCCGAGTCCCTCGTCGTCCGCGTGGACGACCTCCGCGCGCCAGCCGCCAACATCCTCAAGCAGGAGCTGCTCAGCTTGGGCGGCGACTGCGCCACCCACCGCGACGTCATTCTCGGCGGGCCCGAGCGCTCCAGCGCGCACCTGATCGGCAGCGAGCGGCAGCTCGCCCAGCTCCCCGCGAAGCTGAAGCCGCAGCCCTTCGGCCTGCGCCGCGTGGGCGAGGACCTGGCCGCGCTGCTCGCCGCGCGACGCCGCCCGCCGAAAGCCTTGACCCTGCCCGGAGGCGCCCTTAGTTTCGAGGCCGGGCCGCGCCTGATGGGCATCCTCAACGTGACGCCGGACAGCTTCTCCGATGGCGGCGCCTGCCTGGATCCCGAGCGCGCCGTCGAGCAGGGGCTGCGGCTGATCGCCGAGGGCGCAGACCTGATCGACATCGGCGGCGAGTCGACGCGGCCAGGCGCCGCGCCGGTGGCCGCCGACGAGGAGACGCGCCGCGTGCTGCCGGTGATCCGGGCGCTCGCCCGCCAGACCGCGGCGCCGCTCTCGGTGGACACGCGCAAGGCGAGCGTCGCCGCCGAGGCCCTGGCCGCGGGCGCGCAGATCATCAACGACGTCTCCGCGCTCGGCGATCCGGCGATGGCGGCGCCGGTCGCGGCGAGTGGCGCGGGCCTGGTGCTGATGCACATGCAGGGCGAGCCGGCGACGATGCAGGCGAGCCCGCAGTACGCGGACGCGGTGGACGAGATCTACCGCTGGCTGGAGGCGAAGCTGGCCGCGGCGCGGGCGGCGGGCATCGCCGGCGAGCGGCTGCTGGCCGATCCGGGGATCGGCTTCGGCAAGCGCCTGGAGGACAACCTGGCCATCCTGCGGCGCCTCGAGGAGTTCCACGGCCTCGGCGTGTCGCTGGTGCTGGGCGCGAGTCGCAAGTCCTTCCTCGGCGCGCTGCTCGAGGAGCCGGATCCGGGGCGGCGCCTCGAGGGCAGCCTCGCCGCGGCGGCCCGGGCCGCCGCGGCCGGCGTGCAGATCCTGCGCGTGCACGACGTGGCGGCGACGCGCCGCTTCCTGGCCGCCTGGCGGCCCCTCGCGCCGAGCGCCGGCGCGATCGCAAACGACGAGGACGGGCAGTCGTGAACGAGATCCTCTTCACCGCCCTCAACGTGCTGGACATCCTCGTGGTGGCCTTCCTCTTCTATCGGCTCTACGTGCTCGTCCACGGCACCCGCGCCGCGCTCATGCTCAACGGCTTCCTCGTCATCCTCGTCGCGGGCCTGCTCGCGCAATGGATCGGGCTGGCCACCTTCAACTGGATCCTCGACAACCTGCGCACGGTCTGGGTGATCGCCTTCATCATCCTGTTCCAGCACGAGCTGCGCAGCGGCCTCGCCCAGCTCGGACGCAACCGGATCGTCGGCCTCTTCTTCAAGGTCGACAAGGACGCCGGCCACATCCAGGAGGTCACGCGCGCGGTCGAGGGCCTCGCCCGCTCGGGGCTGGGCGCGCTGATCGTCTTCGAGCGCGAGATGGGCCTGCGCAACTACGCCGAGAACGGCGTGCTGCTGAACGCCGCCGTCAGCGCCGACCTCATCGAGACGATCTTCACGCCGCCCTCGCCGCTGCACGACGGCGCGATCATCATCAACGAGGACAGCCTGGTCGCGGCGCGGGTGATCCTGCCGCTCTCGCAGGATCCCAGCCTCAGCCGCGTGCTCGGCACGCGCCACCGCGCGGCGGTGGGCATCACGGAGGAGTCGGACGCGCTGGTCGTGGTCGTCAGCGAGGAGACGCGCACGATCAGCATCGCCGAGGCCGGGCGCCTGGAGCGCGACTTCGACGTCGCCGGCCTGCGCAAGGCGCTGATCGCCCGCCTGCGCGCGCGCGGCCCGGCCGAGCGCGGCGCGGCCACCTAGGCGCGCCGCAGCGCGCCCCGGATAAGTGCCGGATCCGGCGGGGTGACGGCGCCCCGCGCGGACGGACGCGGACGGCAGCGGTCCGGTCCTGGTGGCGATGGGCTCGCGGCGCCTCGCGCTGTAGCGACGTCCGGCAGCCGCCGGTCCCCCACGCCGCCCCCCAGCCACGCGGCCCCGCTCCCGAAGGGCGAGCCCACCGGTCCGCCGGCGGCGACGCCACGCCTGCAAGGCGACTCCTCCCAGATCACCCTGCGCGATGGCCGCTCGCCCGCCGGACCCGGCGATTGCGAAGACGAGGCGGACAGGCGGCGGGCCCGGTGCGAGCCGGGCCGCGAGCCGCCCGTCCGTGGGAGGGGGCCGAGCCGCGAGCCGCGCTGCTGATGAACTGGCTTCCTGCCGGCGCCTGGACCTCGTTCCCGCTCCACGCGCCGGCCATTGCAGGCCGTGGACCAGGCCCCGGCGGGCCGGCGGCGCCGCGTCAGCGCGGCACTTGCGCGCACCGCGGCGCGGGCGCGGGTCGCCGCGCGACAACCGCCGCGGGCGCGGGCCCGCGCGGCCTGTCCACGCCGGTGGCGGCGCCGCGAGGGGGCTTGAGTCGGCGCCCGCCAGGCGCTAGGCTGCTGGCCTGCCCGCGCCGGCCTCCGGCGCCCGTGCCCGGATCGCCTCCGGCTCTGTCGAGGTTTCCATGCGCGCTCAGCGGATCGCCCTGCCCCTCCTGCTCGCCATCGCGCTCGGCCTGGGCGCCTGTGAGGAGAAGCTCGAAGAGCCCGGCATTCACGTCCTCACCTTCGACAGCTTGCGCGGCACCATCGGCGACACCCTCCTCTTCGGGGGCCGCTACACGGGCAACCCCGCGGACGTCGCTCGCCACCAGTGGGACTTCAACTCGGACGGCATCTTCGACGCCACCTGGGTGAACGAGGGCCAGGACTGGCCGCTGGTCTTCTTCCGGCACATCTATGCGCGCGCCGCCGAGTACACGGCCACGCTCCAGGTAACCACCGTGCAGAACCGCCTCTACCGGGCGACGACGCGTGCCGTCGTCACCGACGGCGTGCCGCAGCTCAGCGCGAGCGTTCCCGACACGGTGGATTGCGGCGAGAGCTTCACCCTGATCGGCCACGCGGCCGACGACGCCGGCAATCGCGCCTTCTGGGACATCGGCGGCGACGGCAGCGCCGAGCTGAGCCAGACCTACACGGACAGCGTCACGCTCGCCTACGCGGCCAGCTTCGCCGAGCCCGGGCGCTACACGGTGGTCTTCGGCGCCAGCGACAACGACAACCACGTCGAACGCTTGAGCTTCACGGTGACGGTCGGCGGGGCGCCCTACTGGACGAGCGGGGCCTCGCTCGACGAGGCCCGCGCCGACCACGCCGCCGCGGCCCACGACGGCCGGCTTTTCGTCTTCGGCGGCCGCCACGGCCGCGGCGTCGTCGCCTCGACGGAGATCTACGACCCGGTCGGGGACAGCTGGAGCCCCGGCGCCCCGCTGCCGACGCCGCGCTGGGGGGCGCGGGCGGTGGCGATGAACGAGCGCATCTACGTGCTCGGCGGCGTCACCCAGGCCGACACGGTCTTCCCCAGCGTGGAGATCTACGAGCCGGCCACGGACAGCTGGACGGTCTTCGACCCGCCCCTGCCCAAGCACCGCATGCCGAGCCTGAAGCGCGGCTTCGCGGCCTTGAAGGTGGGCGGCATCACCGCCTGCTGCGATTCGATCCTGCTCTTCGGCGGCATGGGCGCAGGTGGCATCAACGACACGACGCTCATCTACAGTACCGAGCGCGACTCCTTCTCGATGGACCTGACCCACTTCATGCAGGAGACCCGGGCCTGGCTGGGCGGCGTCACCGCCTGGAACACCCCCGCTGAACTGGACGGTCGCCTCTTCGGCGTCGGCGGCAGCACGGATGGGGCCACACCGAGCAGCCGCGTCGAGGCCTACGATCCCTTCAGCGACTTCTGGCGTGTGCAACCCTCGCTGCCGACCGCGCGCCTGGCACCGGCGGTGGCCGTCTCCGGCGGCAAGCTCTATGTCCTCGGCGGCGCGACGGGCACCAGCGGCGCGAGCGCCGTCGCCGAGGTCTACTCGCTCAGCGGCGAGGCCTGGGACGCGCTGCCCCCGCTGCCCTTGCCGCGCAGCGGAGCAACGGCCCTGGTCCTGCCGGGCCTGGAGCGGATCTTCCTGATCGCCGGGGCAACGCCGGCCACCTCGACCTACCATGTCGAGGGCAGCCGGGACCTGCAGATCCTCCCCCCCTGGCGTTGCGAGCCCTGAGCCGATAATTGCGTTTCTGCAAAAAACACTCAAAGAGGAGCCTCGTTGCGCCGATACCACACACCATGCGGGGGCTCCACGTCTTGCCACCGCTGAGGCTGATTCATGGCGCCGGCGGCGGTTTTGTTTGGTGGCTGGCGGTGGCTGGATTATCTAGGAGACAAGGGGATTTCGGGTCTCCGCTCTCCGCCGCGGCACGCGCCTCGCATGCATCTGCCGGGCTCTCCACCCGGCACCGCTCGTGCTGCAGGGTCGAGTCCACCGAGGAACACCTTGCCGGATAAGCAGTTGATCGAGGTTGAGTTGATCGGCCGCGGCCACGAAGGGCTCCCCGCCTTCTTCGAGGCCCTACCCAAGGAATCGGGCTGGCCGCCGGACACCGTGCTCTCGCTCACCGACCGCGAGCCCACGGAGTTCGAGCGCGCCGAACGCTACTTGGCGGCCCTGACCGAGGGGCAGATCGTCGGCGCGCTCAGCCTGCACCCGGCGGCGGCGGGCAACTACCACCGCATGCACAACCTGCACTTCCACATCGACGTGCTGCCGAGCTGGCAGGGCAAGGGCGTCGGTACCGCGCTCATGCGCCGGCTCATCGAGCATGCGCGGGCCGAGGGATTCTGGCGCATCTACCTGGGCACGCTCTCCTGGAACCAGCGGGCGCTCGAGCTCTTCGGGCGCTTCGGCTTCCGGGTGGAGGGACTCAGCCGCGCGGCCTACCGCGTCAAGACCCGCGGCGGCGAGGACTACTTCCTCGACGGCATCGGCATGGCGCTGTGGATCGGCCCGCGCCTGGAGGTGAAGCCCGGCGACTGGAAGCTGACGGCGCAGTGGAGCGAGCCGGGAACCGGTCAGGTCGCCTACGCCCAGGACGGCGAACTGCTCACCGAAGAACTGGTCGCCCTGCACGCGGCGATGGGCGACCTGCGCCACCGCTTCCCGCGCCTGGTGAAGGCGGCCTGGCGGCAGAGCGACCTCGTCGTCACGGCGCGCCTCGGCGGCCGTCTCGTCGGCGCGGCGCGGGCGATCAGCGACCGCGCGAGCACGCTCTTCGTCTGCGACCTGATGGTCCACCCCGAGCTGCGCGGCCAGGGCATCGGCAGCGAGCTGATGCGCCGCCTGGTGGGGCCCTACGCGGGGCTCTATCAGATCGTCCTGCTCACGGACCCCGAAACGATGCCCTTCTTCGAGCACCTCGGCTACATGAGCTGGGAGTACACGGCGCTGCAGCTCAACCCACCGCGGTCGGAGGCCTAGGCGCCGACGCCGCCCGCACCCGAAACCCACAGGGGCGTGGCGGGATAGCTTCAGCCCGCCGGCCTCATCCCCGAGCGGCGGCCCAGGACTTGCCACGTGGCAAGTCTGAGCCATCGTCCCGCGGCCCTGCAATCGACCGCGCCGCCGCTCGATGAGAACCGCTCGTCCGCACCAGAATGGCCTCTTCAGCGCTCACCACTCTGCGCGCGGGTCAGGTCCTCGAGGAACTGCGGGTTCAGGCACACGGCAGCCGCGTTGAGGGTCTCACCTGCCTTGATCCTTGCCAGGGTCCGGTCGAACTGCGGCATCGCGGTTGGTGGTATCGTGAAGTGATATCGCCTTGGAGGGGTGCCGAATGCGATGAGTCCGCCACGCTCGATCGTAGCGAAGAACTCGTCGATGGACCGCTGGTGAAGCGCAGTGACGTCTAACTCGCTCTTCGTCTCCTCCGGGATTAGGATCTCGTACGATTCATCGGGCGTGTCTGTCCAGCGAACCAAGAGTCCCCACTCAAACTCCTGGACATCAAGGACTAGCGGCGAATCGCGGTACACCGTTGAGTGAAGCGCGATCCGCTCTGCGCGTGTGCTCGCTGCCCTTGCAAGGTCGTGCGCCGCCTGCGCGAGCTCGTGCTTTGCCCGGGCAAGGTCTGTGACCGTGATCGACGGCGTCAGATCGCCCGGATGCGAGCCTCCCGAATAGAGGTACCCATTCAGTAGGAGCGCGGCCGTCCCGACGCCGGCGAACGCGAAGACGAGAGCAGGAAGTACCGCCTGGAATTCCCCTCTCTCCAGCAGCGTGGCGAGGCTACATGGCAACCTCTCTCGGCCGCCTGCTTCTAACCCCTGGAGACATCGGCCGGCGCGACGGCCAGGCCGATGCTGCTCGTCAAGTAGCGGCCACGACGGCGAAGCGCGGTTCTTCCTCCTCGACGGCCGGCTGACCCAGCGCTTCCCGATACACCGCTTCCACGCGCCGCGCAATCTCGCTCCAATCGAGGCCGGCGGCCTTGGCGCGGCCTCGCTCGCCGTAGCGCCGGCGCGCCTCGGGGTGGTCGAGGAAGTAGCCGAGCGCGCCGGCCAGGGCCTCGGCGTTGCCGGGCTCGACGAGCAGGCCGTCGACGCCCTGGCTCACGACGTCCCGGTAGCCCTCGATGTCGAAGCCCACCACGGGCAGGCCGGCCGCCATCGCCTCGACGAGCACCATGCCGAAGCTCTCGCGGCCTAGACTCGGCGCGCAGAAGACGTCCGCCGCGGCATAGACCGCAGCGAGCCGTGCCCGATCCGTGATCGCGCCGAGGAAATGCACGCGCCCGGCGAGCGCCGCGGGCAGCGCCGCCTCGAGGCGCTCGCGATCCGGCCCGTCGCCGACGACGAGCAGGTCCACCCCGTCGCGCTCCGCGGCGAGCCGTGCGAAGCTCGCGAGCAGCAGCGGCAGGCCCTTGCGCCTGACCATCGCACCGACAAAGAGCACGCGCAGGCGCTCGGGATCGGGCCCCGGCAGCGCCGCGGGCCGCGCCCCGGCGAAGAGCGCGTAGTCCACGCCGTTGGGGATGATCCGGTAGTCGCCCGGAAAGAGCCGCTCCACGGGCCGAAGCGCCGCCCGGCTCACCGGGATGCGCAGCCGGGCCGCCGCGAGGCGCCGCCCGAGCGGGCCGCGGAAGCTCTGCACCAGCAGGTCGCGCGGATAGTAGCTGTGGAAGGTGGCCACCACGGGACAGCGCGCCTGCGCGAGCGCGAGCAGGGTCAGCGTGGGCTGCAGCGGGCTGTGCAGGTGCAGGACGTCGAAGTCCTCGGCGGCGAGCAGCGCCTCGAGCTGCCGGCCGAGCTGCCAGCCCACCGAGAAGCGCGAGAGGCTGTTGTTGTAGCGCACGGGGATGCTCCGCCCGAGGCGCAGCACGCGCGGCCCCGCGTTCGTCGCTTCCCCGCGCATCCGGCTCGTGATGACGACCGCCTCGTGGCCGCGGGCGGCGAGCGCGTTGCCCAGCGATCGGATGTGCTCGCTGACGCCGCCCCAGAGCGGGTAGTAGAACTCGCTGATCAGGCCGACCTTCATCAGGCCGCCGCTCCTTTCGCGCCCGCCGCCGGCTCGAGCGCCAGGGCGCCGTCGTGCAGCGGGTAGAGCACGCACCACTGCTCGGGATGCGCGGCAACGGCCGCCGCCAGCGCCCGCGCGTAGCCCGCCAAGGGATCCGCGTCCGCAGGCAGCGGAGCGCTCACCTTGATAACATAGCCGCCCGGTTCCCGCAGCAGGAAGATGGGCAGGAGCGCCGCGCCGGCGCGCTGCGCGACCTCGAGTCCCGCGGCGGGAAAGGCCCGCAGGCCGCCGAGGAAGGGCGCCGCGCGCAGGCCTTGACCCGCCGTGCTCGCCGGGTCCAGCGCGCGATCGACGAGAATGCCCACCGGATGGCCGCGGCGCAGCTCCCGGTAGAGCGCCACGCCCGCGCCCGTGCCCGAGATCGTGCGCTGGCCGCCCTCTTCGCGGAGGCGTGCGAAGAGCCGCGCGAGAGCCGGCGGTTCGAGCGCCTCCGCGAGCGCGGCGAGATTCGGCAGCCGGCGCCCCAGCCAGCGCGAGAGCAGGTCCCAGTTGCCCAGGTGCGCGCCGAGGAAGCAGAGCGGGCCCCACTCGACCGCCTCCAGATGCTCGAGGCCGTCGACGCGGATGCGCAGCGACGCGATCCGCGCGGGCCGGGCTGCCAGGGCGAGCAGCTCGCCCCAGTAGCGGCCGTAGTTCGCGAAGACGTCTCCCGCGCGCGCGCGGCGACCGCCGGCCGCAGCGATGGCGGCCAGGTTCGCGGCCACCACCACCCGCCGCGGTGAGAGAAGCCCGCCGAGGCGCCAGAGCGCCGCCGCGAGCGCGGCAAGAACGCGCATCGGCAGCAGCCGAGCGAGGAGGAGGCCGAGGCGCAGGGCGATCAGGGTCGGCACGCGGGCTCCCGGAGGTGGCGGGGGGCGGCTGGGCGGCAGGGTCGATTCTAGCGGCCGCGCGGTCCGCCGGCAGCAAAAAAGGGCCCCCCGCAATGCGGAGGGCCCTCGCGAACTCGCAGCCGCGCCGCGCCTACTGCACGCAGAGCAGCTTGTGGCTGGCCGCCTCGAGGCGGCCGGCCGCGTCCAGCGCCGCCAGGCGCGCGAAGTAGACGCCGCTGGGCAGCTGGCGGCCCGACTCGTCCGCGCCGTCCCAGCCGATCACGTGATAGCCAGCGGCCAGCTGGCGATCCGCGAAGAGGCGCCGCTGCAGGCGGCCGGCGGCGTCGTAGATCTCCAGGCTCACCGCGGCATCGGCCCGCATCGTGAAGGCGATGCTCGTGAAGGGATTGAAGGGATTCGGGAAGCTCGCCAGGCCCGCCAGCAGGCCGCTGCCGGGCACGGTCCCGTCCGGCACGCCCACGGCCGTGCCCAGCACGCCCGTGCCGCCCGACTCGTGGTAGCGCTCGGCGAACTCCTGCAGGAACATGTTCGCCGCGCCTTGGTCGTGGATGATCACCGTGTTCTCGTCGTTCCGGCTGTCCGCGGCGAAGCTGTAGTTGTGGCTGCCGGTGGCCACCAGCGGATCCGCGCCCAGGTTGTTCACGTCGACGATCATGTACTTGTGGTGGAGCAGGCGGCTGCTCGGCAGCGGCGTGTCGATCCAGACGTCGGCCGGGATGTCCCAGGCATAGGGCGTGCAGGCATCGCCGGCCATCTCGTAGTAGACGCTGCCCGTGCCGCAGGCGCCCAGGCTCTCGTCGAAGACGCCGCGGATCTCGAGCGCGCCGTTCAGGGCCGCGCGGCGATCGTACATGGCGTCGGAGAGATTGTAGTTCGTGAAGGAGAGGATGGCGAAGTAGACCGAGTAGTCGGCCGTCGCCACCGTGCGCTCGAGCTGGTCCTCGACGGCGTCGCTGGGCGACATGTACTGCTCCACGCGCAGGCCATTGATACGGAACTCGTGCGGCGAATCGTCGCGTTTGCGCGAGCCGAAACGGGCGAGCGCCGCGTTCGGCGTCTGCGTGCCGCTGCCCCACATCTCGTTGAAGTCCATCAGGTAGGCCTGGGCGAGGCCGTAGTCCCGGATGTCGAGACCGTTGTTGACGTCGTCGCTGCCCGCGCTGCTCATGTTGGCGCTGCCGGTCCAGACGCGGTCGTTGTACTTGTCCGCGTCGCGGCCGTCGATCACCACGTACTTGTTGTGCATGATGCCGTAGCCGTCGGCCGCGCTGTGGTTGCCGCCGTAGGTGCTCGTGATGTAGGGGATGCCGAAGCTCGCACAGTAGATGGCGTACTCCGCCGAGTTATCGGCCTCGATGATGATGCGCACCAGGCAGCCGCGCTGGTGGGCGGCAACGAGCGCGTCGCGCACGTTGGTGAGGCTGAAGCTGTAGAGCGCCGCGTCGACCGAGCTGTCGGCGCCGTTGATGAGCTGCGTGAGGATCGCGCTCAGGTTCTGGCTCTCCGGCACCTCGTTGCCCGTGTCGGCGTAGCTCTCGTCGGCCGTGAAGCTCATGTAGACGTGCAGCTCGCCGGGCTGATCGCTGGCCGTCGCGAGCAGTTGGTCCTGCCCGTAGCGCGTGCCCTCGGCGTCGCTGCTCTTGGCGCGGAAGTGGTAGATCGTGTTCGGGGTGAGGCCGGCAAGCGGCACGGTGTGCGTCAGCTCGCTGGCGCCGGCGTCCCCGGCGGTCAGCCCGTAGCTCTCGGTGAGCCCGTACTCGATCTCGCTCGAGCCGGGCGTGGCCGTCTCGAAGTAGAGCGTGGCCGCCGTGCTCGCGAGGTCGATCACCCGAGCGGGACCGCTGATCGGCGGACCCGGCTGCGTCGGAATGATGTCGGACAGGAAGCGCGGCACGATCTCGTAGCCCGAGGTATAGGGCGAGGTCGTGTCGTACTGCTTCAGGATGCCGATCGCCGAGAAGTTTGCGCCCGGGTTCGGGCTGCCGTTCACGGCCGTGTCCTTGTCGATGAAGAGCAGGGCCGTGGCCGTGCCGTCCGTGACGTAGATCGAGCTGTTGGAGCCGATCGGCGAGGTCGGCCAGGCGCCGCTGACGATGTTCAGCCCGTCCATGCGGATCAGCCGGCCTTCGTTGGGCTCGCTGTGATCCACCTGGAAGGTGCTGTTGAGCTGCGCGCAGGTGATCGTCAGCGGCGCGGGGACCGCGTAGCCCGCACCGTGGAAGACCTGCACGAAGGAGGGCGTGCTCAGCTCGACGAGGCCGTTGTAGTTGGCCACGGTCGCCGTCACGGTGATGCTGTCGCCGAGCTCGGCCTCGTAGGTCGCCGCGCCCGCGCTCACCCAGAGGTTCACGCCGCCGGTCGGGTCCTGGACGTAGACCTCGTAGTTGTAGGTGCTGTAGATGCTGTCCGGGCTCGTGATCACCCCGCTGACCGTCACCACCTGGCCGAGCAGGTTCGGCACGCCGTTGGCGTTGTTCAGGTGCAGGTTCGAGATGGGGATGGCCGCCGCCGGGGCGGCCAGGGCGAGGATCCCGAGGAGGATCATCAGGCTGCGCAGTCGCATTTGAGTCTCCAGAGGCTGGGGGAGTGGTCCGCTGGGCGGACGATGCCGCCGCCGGTCCACGCGGCGAACCGGACCGTCAATTATAGCAAACGCAGACGGGATCCCGAAAGGGGGCCGGCGGCTCAATCGCCGCTGCGCAGACGCCGCTCGAGACGCCAGGCCAGGCCCAGCTCGAGCTGCCACCCATCGCCAGGCACGCGGCCGCCGGCATCAGGGGGCCAGAGACCACTGCGCTCGACCCGCGTGAAACCGCAGCGCAGGTCGAGCCGGCCGGCGCCAGGCGCGCGCCAGCTCGCACGCTCCCAGGTGACCCGGTAGAGGCGCTCGATCGAGCGCTCGCCCACCAGCCAGGCCTTGTCCTGCTTCTGCAGGCCGATGAAGCCGAAGTCGGCGCCGCGGCGCCAGAGGCCGTCCTCGCCCTCGACCAGCCCCCAGCGGCACTGCTCGAACTCCAGGCCGAGGCGCCCCCAATTCGCGGGCGGCAGGCGCAGCGCTGCGTAGAGGCCGTCGGCGTTCGGCCCCAACCAGTGCCCGAGCAGGCGGCCCTCGCCGAGGCGATCGTCGCGCAGGAAGGCGCGGCGGATGTCCCGGTCGTGGTGGAAGTAGACCTGGGGATCGAGGTGCGCGGCCTCGAACTCCAGATCGGCGCCGGCCAGCCCGAGGGGATTGGCCCAGAGCAGCCCGATGAGCTGCGCGAAGCTCGAGATGCCGGCTTCGTCCCCCTTGGGCTCGGCCACCTTGAGCGCAACGATGCGGTCGAGCAGGAACTCGCCGTAGATCGTCAGCGGCGGCAGGTCCAGGCGCCCGTCCAGGCCGAGCGCCTTCTTGTCGTCGGTTCCGCTCTGGTCGAAGATGTCCTGCGTGCCCGCCACGAGGAAGGTCACCGGGTTGAGATAGGCGAGGTCGATGCCGCGGCCGCCGTAGGCCACCGCCTCGTAGAGTCCAAGGCTGAACGGCCCCGGCGGCCGCAACTCGAGCCGATGCAGGGCGACGTAGGCCTCGCCCGGCACGTCCGGCGCGGTGCTGTCCGGCGGGAAGGGCGCGCCCGGAATGTAGCTCGGCGGATTGGGGCCGCGCTGCGTCTGGGCGAAGAGGCTCGCGGCGGTGAGGTAGCGCGTGCGGAGGTGGAAGCTGATGCCGTCGAGCGGAAAGGGATTCTCGGAGAGGAAGAGGCTGCCCCGGCGGCCCGCCCCCCAGCGGCGATCCTCGCGGCCCAGGCGCAGCTCCGCCCAGTCGCCGCCCCAAGCGAGCACGGCGCGGTCGAGTCGCGCGCTCGGCTCCTCGATCAGCTCGCTCACGGAGCCCGGCAGGTTGTCCACCCAGCCGCTGTCGGCCGCGCGGCGACTGAGCCGGCTGTAGTCCTCGTAGAAACGGAGCTGGGCCGTGAGCCGGCCTTCGGCTTCGGCGTCGAGACCGAGGTGGAAGAAGCCCTTGCGGCGCGGTCGGCGCTCGACGAGCGCGACCGAGTCCAGATCCGTGGGGCCACCGAGGAACGAGAGCCCCGCCGCGAGCTCCCAGAGCGCGCGCGGCTCGCGGCCCGGCGCGCGCGGCGCCGGCGGCGTGGCCGGCAGCCACTCCGCGCAGAGTGCTTCCAGCCGCGCGAGGCGGCGGGCGTCGGCCGGCGCCAGCTCCGCGCGCCGCGCGGCGACGGCGGCCAGTGCCCGCGCGATCTCATCGCGCCGGAGCGGCCGCAGCTCGAGGCTGCCGTCCCAGAGCCCGAGCGCGCGGAAGTGCTCGAGCTCGGCGTACGCGGCCTCGCCCGGCCCCACGCGCAGAGCCCCTTGCGCCCGCGCCGTGACGCACTCTGCAACGGCGAGGAAGGCCAGGAGTGCAAAGCGAGCGATGGGATGGCGCAAGGAAGCCTCCGGCGACGGCGGGCGCGAGTGTAGGCGCAGGGCCGCGGTGCGGACAAACGAAAAGGCCGCCCCGCGCGCGGGGCGGCCGATCGTCGCGTCGATTGCGGGGCGCCTCCTTGCTCCCCCCATCGAGGCGCCAGGGTCTAGGCGCTCACTTCCTGGGCGAGCCAGCGGTCCAGCACGCTCTTGAGGAAGCGCCACTCGCTGCCGACCTTCTTCGCCGGGATCTTGCCTTCCTTGGCCAGCCGGCAGACGGTCTTCACGTGCATCTTCAGATACTCGGCTGCCTCGACCGAGGTGAGCACCGGAGAGACCTGCTCCTCCGTCCCCACGTAGATGTTCGAGTACTCGCTATCCTTCCAGTCGGCCATCGGTATCTTCCTTCGTTCAGGTTCCCAACGCTGCAGGTAGCCTGAGCTTCCCGCCAAAGCTTCAACGAGCGCCTCTGCTCTGAGCTGACTCGCCAGCGGGCCGAAGCCTGCGGCGTTCCCCGTCGGCGAGAGGTCAGCAAGGCCCGTGCCACCGCCATTACTCCCCATAATTCCCCATCTTTCATGGGTTTGCGAGTTGCTGGCCCTTTGCGGCAGGGCAGCTCCTGCAGGATTCCGGCAAGGGACCCGGCCCCCTTTGCCTTCCCCGTCCTGCCCCCTGGAGCCTCGGCGCGGCGCGCAGGGCGGCTGGCATTCCGCAATTGCCCGTCCGCGCCTCGGGCGCCGCCGGGTCGGCGCGGCGCCGCCCGTGGCATATGCCTTGCAGTTTTCGCTGCAATCCTCAGCGGACGGGAGGCGCATGGACTCCGCCTTTGTCCAGATCGATGGCGGGCTCGCGCAGCGGCGCCGGCGGCGATTCGCCTTCATGATCGAAGCCCTGTTGCGCAGCCGGCTCAGCGCGGGACTGGAGACCGGCTGCCATCGTCCGGACGAGGACGTCAACATGTACCTGGCCGCGCTGCTCTGCCGCTACGCGGAAGGCGAGCCGCGCGGGTGGGGCGAGGCGCCGATCATCCCCTACGCCGGCGCCCTCGCCGAGCGGGTGGCGAGCGCGCGCGAGTGCCGCACCAAGTACCTGCTCTACCGGCGCAACGCGGATCACCTGCTGGTCAGCCTGGGCATCTTCGGCAATCCCTGGCTGCGCCCGGCGCCGACGGGCAGCTGTCCGTGGCGCAGCGAGCGCGAGGATTGCATCGGGCGCGGGAAGAGCTACTACGCGCAGGCGGCCGCCTACGCTTCGCGCCTCGGCGAGGGCCGGCGTGGCCTGGACGCCCTGCTCGCCAAGCTCGACATCGGCTTCGAGGACTACTTGCGCATCCTGGAGACCCTGCGCAGCGAAGCCTTCAACCTGCGGCAGATCTTCACCGTCGGCGAGTGGTACTACTTCTGCCGCGAGCTGGGGATCAGCCGTCCGCTCGCTCCGGGAGGGCCGGGGCCGCTGCCACCTTCCGCTGGGCTTGGATGAACTCCTGAACCTCGCGCGTGACCCGCGCCCCTTCCGGACCCTCGAGCAGCAGGTGACCGCCTTTGTCCAGCAGCAGGGTGCGGGCGCGCTTGCCCAGCGCGCGCTCGACGCGGCGCAGGCCGCCCGGTCCCAGCTCGGGGTTGTCCTTCGCGTGGATGGCCAGCACCGGCATGCCGAGGCCGGCGAGCTGCGCCGAGGCTTCGCGCACGGCGCCGTAGCGGTCGGCCATCCAGCGGTGCGGACTGCCGGCGATCAGGCGCTCGAAGAGCGCGGGGAAGAGCCGGCTCCAGGTGAGGGCGAAGCGCTCGTTGAAGCTGAGGTGCGGCTTCAGGGGTGGCGAGAGCAGGGTGAGGCTGGCCACCGGATGCCGCGCGGCGATCAGGATCGCGAGGATGCCGCCGAAGCTCGAGCCGACGAGGTGGATGGGCACGTCCAGCAGCGCGAGATTGCCGTAGCGCATCTCGAGCTCGGCGAGGGGCAGCTGCCAGGGCACGTTGCCTCGCTGGGCGCCGACGGCCGTCTCGCTGGGCAGCAGCGGGCTGTAGACCGTCATCCCGGCGCGGTAGAGGTGGCGGCCGACCTGGAAGTACTGGGCCGGCGTGCTGTGGCCGCCCGGTACGAGGAGCACGGCGGCGGTCGGCGTCTCCTGCAGGTAGAGGAAGGAGCGGTCCCGCTTGGGAACGTCCAGATCCTCCTCGCGCAGGCGCTGCAGCTCGTAGTGGCTGCGCAGGATGTTCAGGCGCTCGGCCAGCGGCAGCGGCGACTCCTGGTTCATGCGCTCCAGGGTCCAGACGCTGTCCGTGATGTTGCGCAGTTGCTCTTCGCGGGTGCTGGGAATGGCGGAACTCATGGCGATCGCGACGGCTCGGTGGCGGAGGGAAGGGTCCGAAACTGCCGCGAATATAGACCATCGGCCGGCGACCTGCCAGCGCCCGGTTTGACACTCGCCCGGGATTCCTGTAGAATACGGGCCATAGACACCGAGCATCCGCGACGAGGAAACCTCGATGGATCGACTCCTGAGCAATCCGACCTGCTGTTGTCGCCCCGTTCACATCACGGATCGGCGGGAAGGATTGTAGTCCGGTAGCTCCTCAGCACACGAAAACAGGACGCGGGCCTTCCGGGCCCGCGTTTTTTTCAGCCGTCGGTGGCCGCGCGCCGCCGCGGCAGAAGGCGGTGGACGATGAGACTCTGGCGAAACCTCCGCGAGGACCTGCGCTCGGCCCTGGACCGCGACCCGGCCGCGCGCAACGGGCTGGAGTTGCTGCTGCTTTATCCTAGCCTCCACGCTGTCTGGTGCTACCGAATCGCCCACGGCCTCTGGCGCCGCGGCCTGCGCTTCCCGGCCCGCTTCCTGATGAGCATGGTGCGCGTTTTCACCGGGGTCGAGATCCACCCCGGGGCCACCATCGGCCGCCGCTTCTTCATCGACCACGGCGTGGGCGTCGTGATCGGCGAGACGACCGAGATCGGCGACGACGTGCTGCTCTACCAGGGCGTCACGCTGGGCGGCACCAGCCTCGCCAAGGGCAAGCGGCACCCGACCCTCGGCCACCATGTCGTCGTCGGTGCGGGCGCGAAGGTGCTCGGACCGATCAGCGTCGGCGACGGCGCCCGCATCGGCGCCAGCAGCGTGGTGATCAAGGACGTCGAGCCGCGGCAGGTCGTGGTCGGCATTCCCGCCCGACCGGTGGACCGGCGGGAGGACGCGGAGATCCGTCTTCGGCACAACCTGATCAAGGACCCCGTGCAGGAGAGCCTGCGCGGTCTCGAGGAGCGCATCCGCTTCCTCGAGAGCCGCCTGCAGGGCGACGAAGCGGCGCGCGATGATTGGACTCGCGCCGTCGACTACGAGATCTGACCCGGACGACCGAGGAGCGAGGCCATGCGCGGGATCCACGCGAGCATCGTCGACACCATCGGCCGCACGCCGCTCGTGCGCCTGGGCCGCCTCGACGCCGGCCTGCCCGGCCGCGTCGTCGCCAAGCTCGAGAGCTTCAACCCGATGTGCAGCGTCAAGGACCGCATCGGCGCCAACATGCTGCTCGCGGCCGAGGCGGCGAGATTGATCAAGCCCGGCGACACGCTCGTCGAGCCGACCAGCGGCAACACGGGCATCGCGCTCGCGATGGTCGCCGCCGCGCGCGGCTACCGGCTCGTGCTGACGATGCCCGAGACGATGAGCGTGGAGCGCCGCCAGCTCCTGCGCGCCTTCGGCGCCGAGCTGGTGCTGACGCCCGGGCCGGGCGGCATGAAGGCCGCCATCGCCGAGGCCGAGCGCCTGCTCGCCGAGAACGCGGGCTGGTTCATGCCCAGCCAGTTCACGAACCCGGCGAATCCCGAGGTCCACCGGCGCACGACGGCCGAGGAGATCTGGCGCGACACGGAGGGCGCCGTGGACGCGCTCGTCGCCGGCGTCGGCACCGGCGGCACGATCACGGGTGTCGCGCAGATCCTCAAGCCGCGGCGGCCGGGCTTTCGCGCGATCGCCGTCGAGCCCGCCGAGAGCCCGGTGCTCTCGGGCGGCCAGCCGGGCCCGCATCCGATCATGGGCATCGGCGCCGGCTTCGTGCCCGCGGTGCTCGACCCCGCGCTCATCGACGAGATCCTCACGGTGACGGCCGCCGACGCGCGGGCCGCCGCGCGGCGCCTGGCCCGGGAGGCGGGCATTCTCGCCGGGATCTCCAGCGGCGCCGCCCTGCACGCGGCGCTCGCCGTGGCCGCCCGCGCCGAGAGCGCGGGCAAGCTGATCGTCGTCGTGCTGCCCGACACGGGCGAGCGCTACCTCAGCACGCCGCTCTTTGCGGACCCGGGTGCCGGCGAGGGCGGGGCGGGCGCGCCGCTGCCCTGAGCCGCCCGCGCTGGCCGGCGGCCGCTACTTGCAGCTTCCCGCAAGAACTTGCGCAAGTCCGCGTTGACGAGTCCATCGTCTTGAATCCGGCTTTCGGCTCTGGCATATTGGGGCCTCGTGCGCCGCCCGGGGGCGGCGCCTCCACGCCACCTGTCTCGAGGAGCCGAAACCATGAAGAAGGTGAGCATCGTCGGCAGCGGCAACGTGGGCGTGAACAGCGCCTTCTTCATCGCCGAAACCGCCGCCGCGAATGTTCTGCTCGTGGACATCCAGGAGGGCATCTCCACCGGCAAGGCGCTGGACCTCATGGAGGCCGCGCCGATCCGCCGCTACCGCACGCGCATCGAGGGCAGCGACGCGATCGCCGACATCGCCGGCAGCGAGGTCGTCGTGCTCGCCGCCGGCCTCATCCGCGCGCCGGGCAAGGAGCGCAGCGAGCACTTCCAGGCCAACGCCGCCCTCGCCCGCGAACTGGCCACCGCGATCGCCAAGCAGGCGCCGGAGGCCAAGGTCATCGTCGCCACCGAGCCGGTCGACGCGATCGTCAAGGTCGTCGTCGAGACGACGGGCTTCGATCGCCACCGCGTGATCGGCGTCGGCGGCATCCTTGACAGCATGCGCATGGCCTCCTTCATCGCCGACGCGCTCGGCGTGAGCCCGCGCGACATCCACGCGCTGGTGATCGGCAGCCACACCGGCCGCATGGTGCCGCTGCCCTTCTACGCCCGCGTCAACGGCGTCGAGATCTCGCAGCTCCTCGACGCCCAGACCGTCGGCCGCATCGTCGACGACACGCGGCGGGCGGGCGACGTCATCGTCGACCTCGCCAAGCACGCCAACGCCTACTACGCGCCCAGCGCCGCGATCACGACTCTGGTCGAGGCGATCTGCCTCGATCTCAAGGTCGTGCGCTCGGTGAGCGTGCTGCTCGCGGGCGAGTACGGGCTCAGCGACGTCGCTCTCAGCGTGCCCTGCAAGCTGGGCGCGGCCGGCGTCGAGCAGATCATCGAACTGGCACTCAACGAGGAGGACCGGCAGGCGCTCGCCGCCTCGGCCGGCCCCGTGCGCGCGCTCTTCGCGCCCGCCGAGGACAGGAAGGGGACGCGATGAAGAAGGTCAGCATTATCGGCGCCGGCCACGTCGGCGCTACCTGCGCCTACTACGTTGCCGAGAAGAACATCGCCGACATCGTGCTCGTCGACGTGGTCGAGGGCATGCCGCAGGCGAAGGGCCTGGACTTCTGCCAGGCGGCGCCCCTGCGCCAGTACGGCGTCAAGGTGACGGGCACGAACCGCTACGCCGAGATCGCCGGCAGCGACGTGGTCGTCGTCACCGCCGGCGTGCCGCGCAAGCCGGGCATGGACCGCATGGACCTGCTCAAGATCAACACGGAGATCGTCAAGACGGCCGCGCGCGCGATTGCCGAGTACGCGCCCAACAGCACGATCATCGTGGTGAGCAATCCGCTGGACATCATGTGCATGGTCGCCCTCGACGCGAGCGGCTTCGCGCTCAAGCGCGTCTTCGGCATGGCGGGCATTCTCGACAGCACGCGCTTCCGCTGGTTCGTGGCCGAGAAGCTGGGGGTCTCCGTGCACAACGTCCAGGCGATGGTCCTCGGCGGCCACGGCGACACGATGGTCCCCCTGCCCCGCTTCACGACGGTGAACGGCATTCCCATCACCGAGCTGCTGCCGGCAGCCGAGATCCAGGCCCTTTCTGACCGCACCCGCGAGGGCGGCGCCGAGATCGTCAAGTACCTCAAGACCGGCTCGGCCTTCTACGCCCCCGCCGCGAGCACGGCCGAGATGGTCGAGGCCGTACTCACGGACGAGAAGCGCATCCAGCCCTGCGCGGCCTACCTGCGCGGCGAGTACGGCCACGAGGCGATTTACTTGGGCGTGCCGGTGCTGATCGGCGCCAACGGCGCCGAGAAGATCATCGAGCTGGACCTCTCCCTCGAGGAGAAGGCCATGCTGGACAGGAGCGCCGAGGCCGTGAAGGAGGGTCTGAAGGCCCTGCGCAGCTTCTACACGATGGCGTAGTATCGGCCGCGGTTGGGAACCCCCCCGCCGCTAAACGAGTAGCAGGCGGCCTTCGTCCAAGGCCAGTGCTTCCCGCGGAGGGGCTTGACCCCGGCGATCTCCTCCGCGACAACGCGAGCGTTCCGGGATCCGACCTACCCCAAGGAGAGTGTCATGAAGCGAATCGCGCTGTTCCTCGCGCTGCTGGGCGCGGCGGCCATGCTGACCGCCGGCTACGCCTGGGCCGAGGGGGGCCACGCCTTTATCGGCCTCAAGAAGTGCGCCATGTGCCACAAGAAGGAAGCGACGGGCAACCAGCTGGCCAAGTGGGAGGCCAGCGCCCACGCCAAGGCCTTCACCGACCTGAGCAGCGAAGCGGGCAAGGCCAAGGCGGCCGAGCTGGGCGTCGCCGATCCCACGACCGATACCAAGTGCCTGAGCTGCCACACGACCGGCCATGGCACCAAGGCCGAGCTGGGCGGCGACCTGCTCCTGGCGGCCGATGGGGTCTCCTGCGAGGCTTGCCACGGCGCGGGCGGCGACTACTACAAGAAGGCCACGATGGAGCAGATCCATGCCGGCACCCTGGACGGCAAGACGGTCGGCCTCGTCACGCCGACCAAGGACGTCTGCCTGACCTGCCATAAGGCGGAGAACCCCGAGCACAAGGGCGCGTTCAACTTCGAAGAGGCTGTCAAGAAGATCGACCACTCGATCCCGAAGCAGTAAGCGCGCCTCGCCGCTGTAGCCAACAAGACGCCCCGCCGGACGCTGTTCGGCGGGGCTTCTTGCGTTCGCGCGGGCCTTGGCGCGCGGCGCCCGGCGCTAGATCGCCGGGCCGCGCTCGCCCGCTTCTCGCTCGGCGATGATCGCCGCCTCCTCCGCGTTGCTGGCCGCGAGCGCCAGCGGGTGCTCGGCCTTGAACTGCTCCTCCGGCATGAAGCCCGTCAGCCAGGAGGGGTTCATCGGGTAGACCTTGGGGCTGAACACCGTCGAGTACATGTGCCAGATGAGGATGGCCAGGAAGGCGAGCCAGGCCTCGTAGTAGTGGATGACGAGCATCACGTCGAGGAAACCCTTGGGCAGCCAGTTCACGAAGAGGTTGTCGAACCAGAGCAGCAGGCCCGTGGCGCCCATCACGATGGTGCCCCAGACGAGGGCCCAGTACTCGGCCTTCTCGACGTAGGAGAAGCGGCCGAAGAGCGGGTGCTTCTGACTGCGGCCGAGGTTGTAGGCCATCATGCCGAAGAAGTCGCGGAGGTCCTGGGCGCACGGCCACATCTCCCGCAGGAAGATCCGGCCGCGGCGCGTGATCAGGAAGAACAGGTGCCAGACCGAGGCCAGCAGGAGCACGACGCCAGCGATGCGGTGCAGATCGCCGCGGAAGCCGGAACCGCCCTCCCAGCTGAAGAGCCAGCGCGACCACCAGGCCTCGTAGAAGCGCAGCGAGAACCCGCTGATCACGAGCACCGTGAAGGAGAGGGCGAGCACGAAGTGCTGGACAACCTCGTCGCCGTCCATGCGTCGCACCTGACGCTTGGCCATCACCTTGCGGATCTGGTGCGCGAGGTCGACGAGCCAGTGCAGCGCCATGCCCCCAATCACCACAGTGATCAAGACGAGGTAGATCACGCGCACGATGCCGGCGACACCCGTGTGCAGGCCCGTCGTGTCCTGGTGGATGGGCGTCGCCGCGATCTCGGCCGTGATCGAGGGGTGGCAGCCGCCGCAGGTATGCTGGAGGTTGGCCGGGTGGATCGTCGAGGTGGAGTCCGCGGCCGGCAGGATGCGGTGGGCGCCGTGGCAGGAGGCGCAGTTGGCCACGGTGGCGTCGCCCGCCTTGCTCTTCAGCCCGTGATAGGAGTCCTGGAAGGACTGGAGGCGCCCCGTCGGCAGCTCGTACTTGTCGTTGAGCATCGCCGACTCGTGGCAGGGCGAGCAGGTGGCCTCCGCCAGGCGGTTCGCGCTGACCGGCGAGCGCGGATCGGCCGTCGGCAGGATGTTGTGCTCGCCGTGGCAGGTGGTGCAGATCGGCGACTCCACCTGGCCGCGCTCGGTGAGCTGGCCGTGAATGCCCTCGTGGTAGTCCTGCGCGATGTACTGGTGGCACTTGCCGCAGGTCTTGGCGATGTTGAAGTGGTTGATCGCGGAGTTCACGTCGCCCGGCGGCAGGATCTTGTGCGCGCTGCCGTCCGTCGAGTGGCAGTCGTTGCAGGTGGCCGCCGAGTAGATGCCGCCCAGCGCCGCCCGCCCGTGCACGCTGTTCGTGTAGACGTTCACCGGGTGCTTGAAACGGATGCCCTGGGCCTCCGTGAACTTGTTGTCCTCATGGCACCGGGCGCAGGTCTTCGGCAGGTTGAGCGGGTTGACCGGCGATCCCTTCTCGGCGACGGCCCGGATGTCGTGCGTGCCGTGGCAATCGCTGCAACTCGGCACCCCCGGGCTGACGCCCACCTTGCCCAGGCCATGCCGGGTGTAGACGCTGCTCACCTCGTCGTGGCAGAGGCCGCAGTCGACGGCGGGCAGGTCGTCCGCGTGCGGCAGCTCGGTGATGTCGGCGTGGCAGTCCAGGCAACCGAAGTCGGCGTGGACGCTCTTGGCCAGGTGGGCCGGCGTGACCTCGACGGGATCGCCGCCCGAGCCCTCGTGACAGTCCAGGCAGTCCTTGTCGCCGATCTGCGGGGCTGCCGGCGGCGCGGCCGCCGCGTCCTGACCGCTGGCCGGCGCCGCCAACAGCAGGAGCGCAAGGGCCAGCGGCGCGGTGCCGCCGGAAATCAGAGCGCGCATCGGACACTCCTTGGGCAAGCGGGATCTCTGGCGCCGGGACCTGGCCGGACCGCCAACTGGCCTAGAATATGGACCTTCTAGTCTCCAATCAAGGGTCAACGGGCGTTTACACTGGAATTTCAGGCTGAGTTTGCCTTGAATGGGGGGATTCCGCTACCCTGGGCGCCCCATCCCCGGAGGTCCTCGATGCGCCTGCGAGACCTGGCCGACAACTTCCGCGTCCTGACGCTCAGGAACATCAGCCACCCTCTGGGCCTCATTGGCATGATGGTGATGTACCTGAGCGGCATCCCCATCGTGCTGCTCCTGATCCTGGATTCGTTGGGCTTTCTTCACTCGCCCTACCTGGGCATCTACACCTTCCTGGTCCTGCCGGCCTTCTTCGCGCTGGGCGTCCTGCTCGTCGTCCTGGGCCGCTATCGGGCCCATCGCCGGGCGGCAGCCGGCGATGACCGTCCGCTGTATCCTTTCCCGCAGTGGGATCTCAATCAGCCTTCCGATCGCGCGCGCTTCCTGGTCGTGACGATCAGCGGCACGCTGCTGCTGCTCATCGTGGCCACGCTCAGCTACCGCGGCGTCGAGTTCACCGAGTCGGTCACCTTCTGCGGCAAGGTCTGTCATGCCGTGATGCAGCCCGAGAACACGGCCTACCTGAACTCGCCCCATGCACGCGTCTCCTGTGTGGACTGCCACATCGGTCCGGGCGCCGACTGGTACGTGCGTTCGAAGCTCTCCGGCCTGCGGCAGGTCTGGGCAGTGACCGTCGGCAACTACGCGAAGCCGATCGAGACCCCGATTCACAACTTGCGGCCGGCGCGCGAGACCTGCGAGCAGTGCCACTGGCCGGAGAAGTTCCACGGCGACAAGGTGCTCGTGAAGCGGCACTTCGAGGCGGACGCGGCGAACAGCGAGATCGTCAATGCGCTCGTCCTCAAGGTGGGCGGCGGCGGTCAGGAGTCCGGGTTCACCGAGGGCATCCACTGGCACGTGAATCTCGAGGTCGACTACGTCGCGGACGAGAAGCGGGAGGAGATTCTCTGGGTGCGCGCGCGCCGACCCGACGGCCAGGTCACCGAGTACTTCAAGGACGGCACCGAGCTGACCGCCGACTCACTTGCCGCGCGCGAAGTTCGCCGCATGGACTGCCTCGACTGCCACAACCGACCCACGCACACCTTCGAGGATCCGAACATCGCCCTCGACGAGGCGATCGTGGCCGGCCGCATCGACGACGCGCTCCCCTTCATCAAGCGCGAAGCGCTGGCCGCGATCACGGCCGAGTACGCGAGTCAGGAGGAGGCGGCAACCCAGATCCCGGCCCGGCTCGCGGCCTTCTACGCCGAGCACGCGGGCGACAGCTTGACGATCGACAGCGCCGCGGTCGCCGCTGCGGCCGCGACCGCCACCGAGATCTACAAGCGCAACGTCTTCCCTCAGATGAAGGTGACTTGGGGCACCTACGCGAACCACATTGGCCACGAGGTCTCGCCCGGCTGCTTCCGCTGCCACGACGACGCGCACACGAGCGCCGACGGCGCGACGATCAGCCAGGACTGCGACACCTGCCACACGCTGCTCGCCTGGGAGGAGCGCGATCCCGCGATCCTGCAGCAGCTCTTCCCCTAGTTCGGATGCAGGCCGGGGCGGAAGGACCGCCCCGCCCCGCGCCATGGGTGACACGCCTCGCCGGAAGGTCAGTGCGGCCCGCCCGTCGCGAAGCCGATGATGATCAGCGCGAGCAGCAGCAGCCCGAGCAGAAACGCGAAGCTGCCCCAGGCGTAGGCCAGCACCACCGCCCAGAGCGAACGGGCCTTCACCAGTCGCGGCTCGCCGCCCCCGGCCGTCAAGCGCGCCCACTGGGCCGGCCGCTCCGCCTGCAGTTCTTCCTCGCTGACCAGGCCGGTGTAGATGCTCACGTCCATGGGGAATTTCTCGCTGCGCATGTGCGTGTTGAAGAAATGCACGATGAAGATGAAGGCCGCCGCGAGCAGGGCCTCTTCCTTGTGCACCGTGTCGGCCAGCGAGACGGCACCGCCACCGAGGAGATTGCCGAAGAACTCCTCACGCCAGCGGATGAGGCCGGACAGGCCGATCACGGCCACGCCCCAGAACACGGCGAAGTAGTCGAACTTCTCCCAGTAGGTCCAGCGATCGAAGCGCGGCCGCTCGGCGCGACCGGCGAACCAACGGACGTGCTGCACGAAGTCCGTGAAGTCCTTCTTGTTCGGCACCAGCGAGTCGGGGCCGGTGAGCAGCCCGCGCCAGCCGATCCGCCGCAGCTTGAGCGCGAGCTGGCCCAGGTGCAGCGCGAAGTAGAGGCCCGTCACCGCGGCCGCCCAGTAGTGGAGCTGCTGCGCGGTCTTCAGCGAGATCAGGTTCTCGAGCACCCACTTGCCGGGCGCCGTCTCCACGTAGGACTGCGGCAGGCCGGTGAGGCAGAGCGCGAGGAAGCTCACGTTGACGAGGATGTGCAGGAAACGCTCGTAGGGGGTGAAGCGCCGGAAGTAACGCTTCTCCTGGCGCAGACGGGGCCGGATGCCGCGCTGGAACCAGAGCACCGTATGCAGGCCGAAGAAGCCGATCACGATGAGGAAGAGCAGCTTCATCGCCCGATCGGCGGCCGAGAAGGCGGTCTGGAAGGCCTGCTCGCGGCGACCGGGACCGCCCCGTGCCGAGTCGTCGAGCACGGGCGGCCCACCGGGGTGTTTCGCGCGCGCGTCGGCCAGCTCGGCGGCGCTCGGCTTGATCGGATGCACCAGGTAGCTGACGAAGTTCTCCTCGGCCTTGGGATGGCACTGCCGGCAGGTCTCGACGATGTGCCCCCGGTTCACCGAGGATTCGGACGACTCCGGCTCCTGGATGCCGTGGTGGCCGTGGCAGTTCGTGCAGACGGCGAAGCGCAGGCCCTCGGTCATCAGCCCGTAGAGCTTGCCGTGGTAGGTATCCTTGAAGCCCTGCACCACGTAGGGATTGATCTCGAAGCTGAGCATCAGGTCTTTGTTGGCGTGACAGCTCGAGCAGAGCTCCACGATGCCCTCGGGCGTGAACCGCGTCTCTGGCGAGATGACCTTCGTGTCGCCGTGGCAGCTGGTGCAAGTGGGCGCGGCGTCGATACCGGCGGCGCGCGCCCGGCCGTGGATGGACTTGGCGTAGGCGAGGTTCTGCTCGGCGTGACAGTTGGCGCAGTCGGGGTGGCTATCGCGTGTGTGCCCCTCGGCGTCCTTCACCTGCCAGTGGTAGACGTGGCACTCCGAGCAGTTGACGTCCGCCCCCTTCAGGTCCTTGTCCATGACCTTGCTGTGCGCGAGCAGCTCGCCCTTCTCCGAGCGCGTGTGCTCCCGGTGGCAGTAGTTGCACTTGTTGAAGATGCCGCCCGACTTGTAGACGACGGCGGCGATCGAGGTCATGTCCGTCTGGTGGCCGGTGTGGCAGAAGGTGCAGCTCACCTTCGAGACCGCCTCGCCCCGCTCCTTGTGCAGACTCGCGCGATGGCCCGGGTGGCAGCCGTCGCAGGTGCGCGAGATGTTGTCCGTGTGCACCTTCGACTTCGGGTCGGTCGGCTTGCGAATGGCGTGCGACTCGTGGCAGTCCACGCAGGAGGGCGCCCGGTTGTCGCCGTTCTCTTCCAGGCGCCGGTAGTGCGTGGAGTGCACGTAGGTCTCGATGTCCTTCTGGTGACAGCGTGAGCAGGTGAGGACGATCTCCTGCTTGAAGGCCGTCGCCCCCATCAGCTCCTGCTTGCCCTTGAAGTGCGGGTCGTGGCAGGTGACGCAGGTGGGGTACTTGCGCGGGTCGTCCTCGTAGCGCTGGGCGTGGTAGCTCGCGCGGTACTGCTGCTCCTGGGCGCCGTGGCAGCGTCCGCAGACGGCGACGTTGCCGCCGGGCACTTCGGCCTTGATCTGATGGCTGCCGTGGCAATCGCCGCAGCCGGGAATCTGGCCCGGGTAGTTCTTGCGCTTGAGGTGCTCGGAGAAGCGCTCCATCCAGAGGTTGCTGACGCGGTCGTGGCAGGTCGCGCAGTCGACGCCGTTGCCCGATCGCCAGTGCGGCGCGTCGTCGAAGTTGCCGCCGGCGTGACAGTCCGTGCAGTCGAGATCCGCGTGGATCGATCCCTTCAGGGCGTCAGGCGCGACATGGATCGCCCGCCCCGCCTCGCTCTTCATCCCGGGGTCGTCGTGGCAGTCGAGGCAGGCGTCGGCCTCGGCGGCGCGGAGAGCCGGCGCAAGGGCGAAGGCGAACAGGAGCGCGAGGCTCGCGAAGGGGCCGACTTGGCAACGCTTCATGCCGGAGCAGTCCTTGGCGCCCCCGCGGGTGAACGGGGGTATTTCGGGCGCCGGCTGCCAAAATACCCCTTCCCGCCCCTGATTACAACCAGAGCGAGAAATCTTCTTTGATCCTGAAACCGGACGCCAAAGGAAGAGCCCCCGAGCTGGGTCGGGGGCTCTCGTCGGCATCTCAGTGCTGCCAAGGGTGCAGTGTCTGGCGGGCGCTACGCCCGCGTCCGCGGCAAGTTCCCGGGGACGCCGATCATTTCAGGAGCAGGAGTTTCAGTGCCGAGAACTCGTCCGCCGTCTTCAGGCGGGCGAGATAGACGCCCGCGGGCAGGGGATTGCCCCGCCCGTCGCGGCCGATCCAGGTCGCGCGCTGCTCGCCGCCGGTCGCCGGCCCCTCGAACAGCGTCGCCACGCGCCGGCCCGCGAGATCGAAGATGTCGAGGCGAACGGGCGCATCCGCCGGAGCACTGAAACGCAGCTCGGTCGCCGGGTTGAAGGGGTTCGGCTGCGCGCTCAGCGCCAGGTTGGCCGCCGGCACTGCGGGCGCCGCCGTGAGATCGCCCTCCACCAGCATCAGGCGGATGTTGTCGAAGTAGGGCGCCTGGTTGCGCTCCTCCCAGTAGCCGAAGCCCCATTCGCCATACATGTCGACCACGCGCAGCCGCGCGGTGACAGCATCGATGTGCCAGAACTGCCCGCCCGCGGACTCCCAGAGGTAGTCGGTCACGTCCCAGGTGCTGGTGGTCCAGTCCTGGAGCTCCCCGTAGTAGACCGTGTTGTTGCTGTGAAAGGAGCCCGGGCAGGGCTGCCCTGTCAGGCGGGCCCCGATCTCCCAGGCGACGAAGATCAGGTCGCTGATGCTGAGGTCCCAGTAGATATCGGCCCGGAGGAGGACGCGCGTTGCCGGCCCGAGAGCGAGCGGCGCTCCGCTCCCATCCACGGCCAGAGGCGGGCTCTCGATGGCGTTGTCCACGTAGGGAGGACCCCGGACGATGCCGAACTCGTAGCCGGGCGCTTCATAGGCCGATGTGAGGCTGTCGAAGCAGGCCCAGACGAAGCTCTCGTTCACGGGATCGGCGTTGCCCTGGTAGAGGCCCTGGTAGAGCTGGGCGAAGTCGCCGGCAGCGGGATACGCGATGAGACTGAGCCGCGCGGGGACGATGCCGTCTTCGAAATCCGTGGCGAGGACCTCTTCGCCGTCCACGCTCACCCGGAGGTTGTCGATCCAGACAGCGCCGACATCCGAAAGATAGGAGCCGTCTTCATCGGACCAGCCGCCGTCGGATGTGAATCGCAGGGCAACCTGCGGACGCTCCGCCATGTCATCGAACTCAAGGGCGGGGATGCTGACGCTCAGTTCGCGAAAGGTGCGATCGCTGCCCGTATGATTGAAGAAGACCCCGTCCCAGCGAATCGGAGTCACCCAGACTTTCACGGCGACACTGAAGTAGTCGTAGTCCCCTCCCTCGAAGTCACTGCGGTAGGCGAGGTCAAGGCGCACACTGTCCGTGACTGGATGGCCTGTAAGGTCGATCACCACCAGTTGGTCCCAGTCGTTGCCGTAGCCCAGCGGATCCGCCCAGCAGGGATCGTCGCCGCCGCACCAGAGCGCGAAGTCGTTGTGCGTGTCGCCGGGGTCGAAGGGCTGGGCCGGGCTCATGTCCGTGCCCGTGCCCGCGCAGATCGCGGTGCTGGCGAGTTGCCAGTGAACCCCCTCGTCGGTCAGGTCCACCCCGTGCCAGCCGGCCGGGGCGGCCTCGCCGGCGGGGCCGTCGAAGGTGAAGCCGCGGGCATCCGTACCCGGGCTGCCCGGGCTGCCGGGCCCCTCGGCGGCGAAGAGGAAGAGCGTGTCGGTCCGGGCGCCCGCCCCCGGGGGCGGCAGTTCCTCCGCGGGGCGCGGTGTCTCACCCGCGCCGGATGCCAGCAGACCAACGAGCAGAGCCAGAGAAGCGAGGGCGAGCGGCGGCCGCCCCGCAGGGGTCCTACCCATCATCCACCTCCGAGCCAGGGGCAACGAGAGAAGTGTAGCCCCGACCAAGGGTGGGGTCAACGCGACGTCGGGGGGAAGCCGCTCGTCAGTAGGTGCCCAGCTCGCCCACCACGGCCTCGACGGCCTCGAGGATCTCGCCGCTTTTCACCAGCGCGGCCATCGCGTTGTGATCCGGGTAGAGCGGCCGGTCGACGTCCAGGAACTCCACGTGCTGGCGGATCACGGCGTGCGCGGCCCGCGTGCCCTTGCCGAAGCCGTAGCTGCGGAAGTCCAGCGCCTGCGCAGCGCCCATCAGCTCGATGCCCAGCACACCGCAGGCCGTGTCCACGATCTGCCGCGTCTTGAGGGCCGAGTTCATGCCCATCGAGACGAAGTCCTCCTGGTCGGCGGCGGCCGGGATCGACTGGTGGTAGGCCGGCGTCGACAGGAGCTTCTGCTCCACCACCTGCATGTCGGCCGTGTACTGGCTGAGCATGAGCCCGCTGAACATGCCGGCGCCCTTGGTGAGGAAGGCGGGCAGGCCGACGCTGAGCGCGGGGTTCGTGAGCCGATTCAGGCGCCGCTCGCTGAGCACGCAAGCCATGGTGATCGCCCCGCCCATGTGGTCGATCGGCATGCTGGCCGGCGAGCCCTGGAAGTTGGCGCCGGTCAGCACCACCTTGTCCGCGGGCAGGAAGATGGGATTGTCGCCCACGCCGTTCGCCTCGATGAGGAGCTGCTCGCGCGTCCAGCGCAGCTGGTCGCGCACGGCGCCGTGCACCTGCGGCGTCGAGCGCATCGAGTAGGCGTCCTGCACCTTCACCTTCTCCTTGCCCGTGAGCAGGTCCGAGCCGGCCATCACCCGGCGCAGGTTGGCGGCGCTGGTCACGGCGCCGCGGAAGCCGCGCAGGCTGTGCAGGCGCTCGTCGTAGGGCTTCATGTTGGCCTTGAGGGCCTCGAGGGTCATCGCCGCGGCGATGTCCGCGTGCCTCAGCCAGCGCTCGGCGTCGTGCAGCGTGAGGATGCCGATCGCCGTGAGCAGGTTCGAGCCGTTGATCGTGGCCAGGCCGTCGCGGGCCATGAGCCCCGGTACCGGGATGCCGGCCTTCTGGAAGGCGCGGTCGCTGGCCAGGCGCTCGCCCTCGTAGAAGCACTCGCCCTCGCCGAGCAGAGCGAGCGCGATCTGGCTCATCGGCGCCAGGTCGCCGCAGGCCCCCACCGAGCCCTTGACGCAGACCACGGGCGTCACGCCGCGATTGAGCATGGCGATCAGGGTTTCCGTGATCTCGAGCCGGCAGCCCGAGTGGCCGTGCGCATGGACCTTCGCGCGCAGCAGCATCGCCGCGCGCACGTGCTCGAGCGGCGCCGGCTCGCCGATGCCGGCGGCGTGGTTGTAGATGAGATAGCGCTGGAACTGCTGCACCTGCTCGTCGTCGAGGACGATCTCCGAGAACTCGCCGATGCCGGTGTTGACGCCGTACATGATCTCCCGCGCCTCGATGCGCTGCTCGATGAAGGCGCGGCAGGCGAGGATGCGGGCGCGGGCGTCCGGGTGGAGTTCGACGGCCTCGCCGCCGCGCGCAACGGCGACGATGTCTTCGATCGTGAGCTGAGAATCCGTGAGGACGACGGGCATCTGCTGACCTCCGCGACGGCCCGGCCCTTGGCCGGGAGCCAATGGCTGACGGGTTGATCGCGCCCACCCACCCCGCTCGGTCGGAGGTCCGACCCGCGCGACGACAAGATGGCGCGCAAGTCCGGCCGCGTCAATGGGGCGCAGGCGAGGGCACCCGCCTCGACTCAGCCTTCGGATTCGCTCGGCGAGTGCCCTCGCCCACACCTCAACGAAGTAGCACGAGCTTGCGCGACAGCGCGCCGTGCGGGCCGAAGATCCGCAGCAGGTACACGCCGGCTGGCAGGTCGACGGCGGCGAGGGCGAGCGCGGCTGTGCCGGCGGGGTAGTCGGCCGCGCCGAAGCGCGCCAGGCAGCGGCCGCGCAGGTCGTAGAGGGCGGCGCCGTAAGGGCCAGGCCGGTCGATGCGCAGCGCGAGGCGCAGCGGCCCCGCGGCCGGCAGCCAGGGATTGGCTGGGGCCTCGCTCAACGCGAAGCCCAGCGCGGGGGGCATGAGGAGGGGCGGCTCCGCTGCGGCGGGGTCGGCGTCGCTCCAGACCAGCTCGTCCAGCGCGATGAAGCCACCCGGGCCCTGGGCGCGATCCTCGATCTCGAGGTT
>VGXI01000017.1 GCA_016873475.1 bacterium
GAAGAGCAGGGCCATGAAGAGCAAGCCCGGCACGAAGAGCAGGGCCGGAGACTGCGCGCGGGGCGGCGGCGCGCCCGGCGGGGGCGGCTCGGCGGCGATCGCGATCAGGGGCGGGTCGATGCTGCGGCTCACGCGCTCGATGCGCGCGCGCAGGCGGCCGCTGATGCCGGCGATCTCGGCGTCCGTGGGCGCGCGGCCGAGGCCCGCGAGCCAGCGCAGGTCCTCGCCGGCCAGGCGGTGCAGGTAGAAGTGCCCGTCGACCAGCACGCCGAGGGTCTCCTCGACGAGCAGCGGCAGGATGCGCTCGGCGGGGTTAGTCACCTCGCGCAGGATGGCGTCGGCGAAGCCCTCGGGCAGCGTGAGCAGGGCGCTGGCCTTGCTGTCCTCGATCTGCGCGCGGCCGGCCGCGGCCTCGACCAGCTCGCCGCGGATGAAGCCGCGCGTGTTCTGCTCGCTGAGGGCGCGCACCAGCAGGCCGCTGATCAGGCTGCGGTCCTCGTCCACGATGAGCAGGCGCGCCGAGGGCTGCGGCCCCTCGTCGCCGCCGAAGAGCAAGGTGAAGAGCGCGCCGATGAGCAGGGGAATCCCCAGCCAGAGGAGGAAAACGACCGGCTCGCGCCGGTGGCGGCGCAGGTCCTTGCGCACGTGGTTGCCGAGCGCGCTCACGGCTACTCCCTCAGCTCGCGGCCGGTCAGCTTGATGAAGAGGCTTTCGAGGCTGGGGCGCGTGAGCGTGGTCTCGCGCGGCTCGCCGCCGGCGGCCGCGAGGGCCGCGAAGACCTCGGGCAGTCGGCGCGAGGCCTGCGGCAGGTCCAGCGTGATGCCCTCGGCGTCGGCGACGATCTCGCCCACGCCGGCCAGGCCGCTGAGCCCGCGCCGTACGGCCTCGGGCTCGAAATGGCCGCTGATGCGCAGGATGTCGCGCTCGCCGAGCTGGGCGCGCAGCTCGTCCATCGTGCCCATGGCAATCACGTGGCCGCGGTCGACGATCGCCAGCTCGTCGCAGAGCTTCTCGGCTTCCTCCATGTAGTGCGTCGTGTACAGGACGCAGGCGCCGCCGGCGGCGAGCTCGCGCACGAGCTCGAGCAGGCGCACGCGGCTCTGCGGGTCGACGCCGACGGTGGGCTCGTCCAGGAGCAGCACCTTCGGCGCGTGGACGATGCCGCAGGCGAAGTTCAGGCGCCGCTTCATGCCGCCGCTGAAGCGCTTGACCGGCTCCTTGGCGCGGTCGACGAGCTCGACGCGTTCGAGCGCGGCGGCCACCCTCGCCTTCAGCGCCGCGCCGCCGAGGCCATAGGCGCCGCCCCAGTAGTCGAGGTTCTCGCGCGCGGAGAGCTCTTCGTAGAGCGCCAGCTCCTGGGGCACGACGCCGAGGGCCGCGCGCGCGGCGGGGCCCTCGCGCTGCACGTCGTGGCCCATCACGCTGACGTGGCCGGCGGTGGGCTTGAGCAGGCCCGAGATGCAGCCGAGCGTGGTGGTCTTGCCGGCGCCGTTGGGCCCGAGCAGGCCGAAGATGCGCCCCGGCTCGGCGCGGAAGCTGATGCCGTCGACGGCGCGCATCTCGCCGTAGTGCTTGCTGAGCTTGTCGACGTTGATCACGGATCATCTCCCGAAGCGGGTTCGGCGTCGGCGCTCGCGGGCTGCCACCGGCTCTCCGCCACCGGCACGCCGCGCAGCAGGAAACGAAGGGCCAGGCGGTAGGCCATCAGGACGAGTAGATAGGCGAGCAGGGGCGGCGCGACGAACATCAGAGGGTCGCGTCCGCGATAGACGGCCAACCAGATGAGGAGGAAACCGAGGCTGGCCAGGCCGCCCAGCCAGTGCAGGCGATACGCCAGGGCCAGGCGCCGCCGCCGGGTCTCCTCGCCGATGGCATAGGCCGGCCCGAGGCGACCGAGCGGATGGAAGCGCTGCTGGCCATCCGGTTCGGCTCGGAAGGGATCGGGAATTCTGAGGAGTCTCCGCAACCGCCACCGCCCTTGAAGATGCGGGAGCCTAGCACGGATCGCCGGTCCAGGTCAGCATCTGGAGGCAAGCCGGGATGCGACGGGCACGGCCGCTGTCGGGCGGCGGCCCGCCGGGGTCGGCGGCCGAACCCGCCGTCTCGAGTCGACCGGGCATTACGTCTGCTCATCGACCAATGAATACGTTTCGCTTGTCTGAATACCCGCTTCTTCCGATACTTACGAGCAGGCGCCCCTGTCCGGCGCGCCGGCAGCCAGCACCGGAGTGCAGAAGACCCGGCTTGCCGTGGAGCGGGGATGCACGCGCTCCCCAAATCAGCCGCCCCGCGGGCAAGCGAGGATCCGCCATGAATCCCCTTCATCTCCAGTCCGCCTCCGAGCCGATGTCCGCAGCCGCCTCCCTGCGCGAGGCCGATCTCAAGGCCATGATGGACCGCTACGGGTACTCGCCCGAGGAGCGGGCCATCATCGAGCGCGAGAACCTGCTGCCGCTGGGTCTGCTCGGGCGTCTGCAGGCCCAGTACCCGCAGCACTCCGGCTTGCTCGAGACCGCCCCCTTCCTGTTCACCGATCACCGGCGCTACGCCGGCCTGCAGGGCTTCCGCGACGTGTTGGCCGTCCTGGAGCGGAACGGCATCCAGATCGGCGCCGTCCGGGAGCGGGAGCTGTTCATCGAGACCTACCGCTTCCTCGCCACCCGGCACGCGCTGAACTCCATCAACTGGCAGCGCTTCGAGACGGATTCCCTGTTCCAGCTGGTCTTCCCGCAGCCGGGGATGATGCCCGCCGAGACGGTCGCGGCCTACCTCGCGGCGGCCGACGATGCCGGGCGGCAGCGCATCGTCGAGGCGCACATCCGGGAGCACAGCAATCCCCACGACGGCAACCAGCTGCTGAACACGCCCTGGCTCGAGGGCGCGGCCGGGGAGCGCGAGTTCCTGGCGGGGAGTCAGCACAAGTATCCGCAGTGCCAGCTCATCTTCGACAAGTCGACGCAGGACTGCTTCGCCTTCTGCACCTACTGCTTCCGCCACGCGCAGGTGCGCGGCGACGAGGACATGTTCCTGCAGGAGGACATCGGCCAGGTGCACGCCTACCTGCGCCAGCACCCGGAGATCACCGACATCCTGATCACCGGCGGCGACGCGGGCTACCTGCCCGTGGCCCGCTTGCGGCAGTACGCGTTGCCGCTCTTGAGCGATCCGGCGCTGCTGCACGTCCGCACGATCCGGCTGGGCAGCCGCGCCCTCTCCTACAGCCCGGAGATGATCCTCTCGCCCAAGTACGACAAGATGCTCGACCTCTTCGCCGAGCTCACCAACAACGGGCTGCAGGTGGCCTGGATGGCGCACTTCTCCACGCCGCGCGAGGTGCTCAACCCCAGCACGATCGCCGCGATCCGGCGCCTGCAGTCCCGCGGAGTGATCATCCGCAGCCAGAGCCCGATCATGAAGCACATCAGCCTGTTCCTGGACGAGGCGGGGCGGGTGGACGTGGATCGCTCGGCGCAGAACTGGATCGATTTGGCGAATCTCCTGGCCACCCTGCGCTGCGGCTTCCACAGCATGTACTGCGCGCGTCCCACGGGCGAGCACCACTACTTCGCGGCGCCGCTGGCGGACATCAATCGCGTCGCCTCCAAGATCCACCGCTCCCTGGCTTCGCTCAACCGGCCGTCGCGTTACATCTCGATGACGTCCTCGGCCGGCAAGATCTCGATTCTGGGCACGGTGATGGTCGGCGGCCGCAAGGCCTTGGACATCAATCGCGTCGCCTCCAAGATCCACCGCTCCCTGGCTTCGCTCAACCGGCCGTCGCGTTACATCTCGATGACGTCCTCGGCCGGCAAGATCTCGATCCTCGGCACGGTGATGGTCGGCGGCCGCAAGGCCTTCGCGCTCAAGTTCACCCAGGGCCGGAACATGGAGTGGCTGGACCAGGTCTTCCTGGCCGCCTACGACGAGGAACAGAACACGGTGGATCTCCTGGAGCCCTTCGACACGCCCGAGTTCTTCTTCCGGGGCGACGAGCGCGCGATCGAGCAGGCCCTGGCCGCCGCGCTCCAGGACAAGGAACAAGAGTAGCGGCGCCGCGCCGACGCGCATGCCGCCGTCCCAGCCCCGGGCCATGCGGGCACGACGGAGACGATGATCGACAAACGCTGTGCGACTCCGGCCGCTGCGGTGGCCGACATCTTCGACGGGGCCACGGTCATGATCGGCGGCTTCGGCGAGGCCGGAAGCCCCATCGAGCTCGTGCACGCCCTCATCGACCGCGGGACGCGAGACCTGACGGTCGTGAGCAACAACACCGGCAGCGGCGAGGTGGGACTGGCGGCGCTGATCAGGAACGGGCAGGTCAAGCGCATGATCTGTTCCTATCCGCGCACGGCCAACTCGACGGTGTTTCCGGAGCTCTTCCGAGCGGGCAAGATCGAGCTCGAACTCGTGCCGCAGGGGACCCTCGCCGAGCGGATGCGCGCCGGCGGCGCGGGCATTCCCGCCTTCTACACGCGGACCGCCGTGGGCACGGTGCTGGAAGAGGGCAAGGAACAGCGGAACTTCGAGGGCCACACCTACGTCATGGAGCGCGGCCTGCGCGCGGACTTCGCGCTGGTCAAGGCCTGGCGGGGCGACCGCTACGGCAACCTCCTCTACAACAAGACGGCGCGGAATTTCGGCCCGGTCATGTGCACGGCCGCGCGCACGACGATCGTGCAAGTGCAGGCGATCGTCCCGGCCGGCGCGATCGATCCGGAGTGCGTGATCACGCCGGGGATCTTCGTCACCCGCGTGGTCGAAGTTCGGGAGCCGCTGCAGGAGTCCCTTCTCGTGAAGGCGGAAGCGCTGCCGGCGGGGGTGGGCTGGGACCGCGACGCGATGGCCCGCCGCCTCGCCCTCGATATCCCTGACGGGGCCTACGTCAACCTGGGGATCGGCATGCCGGAGCTGGTGGCCCAGTTCGTGCCGGAGGACCGCGAGGTGTTCTACCACGTCGAGAACGGACTGCTCGGGATGGGGCCGGCTCCGGCGCCGGAGCAGGCGGACCCCGAGTTGATCAATGCGGGCAAGAAGCCGGTCTCGGCCGTGCCCGGCGCCGCCTACTTCCACCACGCCGACTCCTTCGTCATGATCCGGGGCGGCCACATCGACATCTGCGTGCTCGGGGCGATGCAGGTCTCGCGCAACGGCGATCTCGCGAACTGGTCGACCGGGGAGGTGGATGCCATCCCCGCTGTCGGCGGTGCGATGGATCTCGTGGCCGGCGTCAAGACGATCTACGTGATCACCCAGCATACCACCAAGACCGGGGAACCGAAGCTCGTCGAGCGCTGCAGCTACCCGCTGACGGGCAAGCGCTGCGTCGACCGCATCTACACGGACCTGGCCGTCATCGACATCACGCCGCAGGGGCCGGTCGTGATCGCCCTCGCGCCCGGCGTCACTTTCGACCAGGTGCAGGCGCGCACGGGAACGGCGCTGATCGCCGGCCCCGGCCTGTAGGCGCGGGGGGATTCGGGAAGGCTCGCCAACGCCGGCTGTGCCGCGGACCCCGCGCCGCGACCGCCGCAGAGAGGTTGCCGAACATGCTCGAGACGAAGTCCCGCAGCGCTGCGCTGTACGAGCGGGCCCTGCAACTGATGCCCGGCGGCGTCAGCCGCAACGCGGTCCTGCGCAAACCGCACCCCCTGTACGTGGAAAAGGGCGAGGGCTGCTGGGTGACGGATGTGGAAGGCGTCCGGCGCATCGATTTTGCCAACAACATGGCCTCGCTCATCCATGGCCACGCGCACCCGGCCATCGTCGCGGCCGTCACCGCCCAGCTCCGCAAGGGCAGCGCCTTCACTCTGGCCACCGAGCAGGAGATCGAGCTCGCCGAGCACCTGATCGGCCGCACGCCGAGCTTCGAGATGATCCGCTTCGTCAACTCGGGCACCGAGGCCGTCATGAGCGGCCTGAAGGCGGCGCGCGCCTTCACGGGCCGGCCGCGCATCGCCAAGGTCGAAGGCGCCTACCACGGCATGTACGACTACGCCGAGGTGAGCCAGACGGCCAAGCCGCACAACTGGGGCGACCCCGAGCACCCGGCCAGCGTGCCGGTCTGCCACGGCACGCCGCAGGCCGCCCTCGACGACGTGGTCGTCATTCCCCACAACGATTCCGAGCGCGCCGCCCGCATCCTGGACCCGCCCTCGACGACGTGGTCGTCATTCCCCACAACGATTCCGAGCGCGCCGCCCGCATCCTGGACGAGTGCGGCGACTCCCTGGCCTGCATCCTGATCGACGTCATGCCCCATCGCGTGGCGCTGCTGCCGGCCGCACCGGAGTTCCTGCGCACGCTACGCGGCTGGGCGACGGCGCACGGCGCGCTGCTCGTGTTCGACGAGGTGATCACCTACCGCTCGGAGTACGGGGGCGCCCAGGCCTGGTACGACGTGCGGCCGGACCTGACGGCAATGGGCAAGATCATCGGCGGCGGGTTCCCCGTCGGCGCGCTCGCCGGACGGCGGGACGTCATGAGCGTCATGGATCCGCATGCCGCGCAGGTTCGCTTCCCGCACTCGGGCACTTTCTCGGCCAATCCGGTCACGATGGTCGCCGGGTTGACGGCCCTGAAGCTCTTCGACGAGGCGGCCGTCGCCCGCCTCAACGGGCTCGGCGACCGGGCGCGTGCCGGCGCCGCCGAGGCGATCCGGATCGCGGACGTGCCGGCCTGCGTCACGGGCCGGGGTTCCCTCCTGCGCCTCCACATGAAGGCGGAGCCGCCCACGGACTATCGCAGCAGCTTCGCCACGGCGCCGGAGACCGCGCGGCTGCAGGCGCTCCTCGATCACTTCTTCGCGAGCGGCATCATGATGATCAACACTGGCACGGCGGCGCTGTCGACGGCGATGACCGAGGTCGAGATCGACCGCTTCGCCGAGTCGCTGCTGGATGGCCTGCGCAAGCTGAAGACGCTCTAGCCGTCCCCACCGAGTCCAGGAGTCAGGCGAAATGATCGATGCCCTCATCTGCGATGCGGTGCGCACCCCGATCGGCCGCTACGGCGGCGCCCTGGCCGGCGTCCGCGCGGACGACCTGGCGGCGATCCCGCTCAAGGCGCTCATGGCCCGTCACCCGAGCGTGGATTGGCTGGAGCTCGAGGACGTGATCCTCGGTTGCGCCAATCAGGCGGGCGAGGACAACCGGAACGTCGCGCGCATGGCGCTGCTGCTGGCGGGCTTGGCGCCGGCCGTGCCCGGCGTCACTGTCAACCGGCTCTGCGGATCGGGACTGGATGCCGTCGGCGTCGCGGCGCGCGGGATCGCCAGCGGGGAGCTGGGGCTGGCCATCGCCGGCGGCGTCGAGAACATGTCGCGGGCGCCCTTCGTGCTGGGCAAGGCCGAGTCCGCCTTCGCGCGCAATGCCGAGCTCTTCGACACGACGATGGGCTGGCGCTTCGTCAATCCCAGGCTGCACGAGCAGTACGGCACCGACACGATGCCCGTCACGGCGGAGAATCTCGCCCGCGAGTTCGGCATCGCCCGTGAGGATCAGGATCGCTTCGCGCTCTGGAGCCAGGCCAAAGCCGCGGCCGCGCAGGCGGACGGCCGCCTCGCGGAGGAGATCGTGCCGGTCTCGATTCCGCAGGCGAAGGCGGCGCCGCTGCTCGTCGAGCGCGATGAGCATCCCCGCGAGACGACCCTCGCCCGGCTGGCCGAGCTGAAGGCGATCTTCGCGAGCCCCGGCACCGTGACGGCCGGGAACGCCTCGGGGATCAACGACGGCGCCGCGGCGCTGCTGTTGGCCTCGCCCGCCGCGGCGGCGCGGCATGGGCTCGAGCCGCTGGCGCGCGTGCTGGGCTGCGCCACGGCCGGCGTGCCGCCGCGCATCATGGGCCTGGGCCCGGTACCGGCGACGCGCAAGCTGCTGGCGCGTCTCGGGCTCAGGCTGGATGAGATGGACATCATCGAGCTGAACGAGGCCTTCGCGGCCCAGGCGCTGACCTGCAGCCGAGAGCTCGGGCTGGCGGACGACGATCCCCGCCTGAATCCCCTGGGGGGCGCCATCGCGCTCGGCCACCCACTGGGCATGAGCGGCGCGCGGCTCGTCACGACGGCGACCCTGCAATTGCGCCGCACGGGCAAGCGCTACGCGCTCTGCGCCATGTGCATCGGGGTTGGCCAGGGGATCGCCATGGTCCTGGAGAGGCTCGACGCATGAGCGGCTCTGAGGGCGGCGGCAGCCACCACATCGAGGACCTGGGCCTCGCCCCGCAGGGCTTCATCGGCGACGAGTACGTCGTCGAGCTGGACCTGGCGCCGCGGCACCTGAACATCGGCGGCATCGTGCACGGGGGCGTCCTGTGCAGCCTCCTGGACACGGCGATGGCGCGCTCGTTCTTCATGGCCGAGACGGGCGACAAGCTATCGGCGGCGACCCTCGAGATGAAGATCAACTTCCTGGGCTCGGCGAAGAGCGGCAAGCTGACGGCGCGCGGTCGTGTCGCCCATCGCACGCAGCGCACGGCCTTCGTGGAGGGCTGGATCGAGGATGAGGAGGGAAGACCGCTCGCCCGGGCGACCGCGACGATCATGGTCTTTGCGACAGGAGGGGTGCGCTAGCCGTCGGGCAGGCGGGGCCGGATCAGGTGGTCCGGCAACCCCGAGGGCGGTAGTCTGCTAGCGGCCTTGATCCGATGTCTCGCCCAGGAGCCAGTTCGTGAATGCCGCCACGGGTCCGTACTTCTCCCGCCCGTGCGGGGTGACCAGGTAGTAGCCGAGCGGACTGCGATAGGGCAGGTCGAAGAGGCGCACGAGCTCTCCCCGTTCGAGCTCTCCCTTCAGCAGGAACCCGGGAATCAAGGCCGCGCCGAGACTGGCGGCCGCCGCGCTCGCCGCCGCGGCGAACTGCTCGAAGTACATCCCCTCGCACTCCGGCGGCTGGACGCCCTGCGCCCGAAACCAATCGGACCAGGCGTCGGGCCGGCTCGAGATGTGGATCAGCATGGTCCCGGCCAGGTCCGCAGGCTCGCGCAGGCCCTTCTCCTCGCGATAGGTCGGCGCGCAGACGGGGATCAGCTCTTCGCCCATGAGGTACACGCTCGTCGCGCCCGGCCAGTCGGGCTTGCCATAGTGAATGGCGACGTCGATGTCCTCGGTGTCGAAGTCGAAGGGCGAGATCTTCGTCACGAACTGGACGGTGATGCCGGGGTGCTCCTTCAGGAACCTGGGCAGCCGCGGCATCAGCCAGCGCGAGCCGAAGGTCGGCAGCACGGCGAGCGTGAGCGTGCCCGCCCGCACGTTGCTCATCGCCCGCATCGTCGCCGTCTGGATCAGCTCCAGGGCGGCGCGGATGTCCTTGGCGTAGGTCTGACCGGCTTCGGTCAGGAGCACGGCGCCGTGCTGGCGCTCGAAGAGGGCCACGCCGCACTGCTCCTCGAGGGCGATGACCTGCTTGGAGATCGCGCCCTGGGTGAGGTTCAGCTCGCGCGCCGCAGCCGTGAAGCTGCCGGTGCGCGCCACCATGTCGAAGGCGAGGAGCATGCTGGTGCTGGGCAGGGGGCGGCGCATTCTCGCGGAACCCTCCGGCGGCAGAGGTGGGCAGCGGGGGACTTGCCGGCAGGCTAGCAGATGGCGGGACAGAAATGGACAGCAAAGGAGGGGCGCCGCCGCCGGCGGCCCCGGCTGCCCTGAAGGACGCCCCCTCCCGCCAGCGGGAGGGGGCGGGGAATCAGCCGGGCAGGAGAGCTAGTCGTCGGGGCCGGGCGCGTCGTCGGAGCCGGCCTCCCCTTCGTCCTCGTCCCAGTGCGAACCGCCGGGGCCGCCGTGGCCGTGCGGCCCCTCGCCATCCCAGTTGCCGGGCGCGCCGGGCGCACCGGGCGGCAGCGGCGCCCGTGCGTGCATCCGCTCGCCCACGCGCTGCAGGTGGCCCTGGAAGCGCTGCTCGAAGAGGGCGAACTTGGCGCGCTGCTCGGGCGTCAGCAGCTCCACGAGATCGCCCATCGCCTCGTGGTGCCTGCGCATCGCCTCGCCGCGCAGCGCGTGGATCTCCTCGGCCAGCTTGGCGCCCTCGGTCCACTTCTCCGTCTTCACGAGCTGGCGCAGTTCCTTCATCTTCTCGCGCACCTTGTCCAGGCCCTCCTCGTGGGCCTTTCGCGCGGCAGCCCCCCCGTCTGTTCCTCGGTCAGCTCCAGGTACTCCGTCATCTTGTAGAGGCGGAAGGCCTCGGTCATCTCGCGCGGGTCGTGCTGGCCGCGCCAGGGGCGCTCGGGAGCGCGCGGCGCTCTCGGCGCACGCGGCGCTTCCGGCTGGGCCATGGCGGCGGCGGCTGTGGCCAGCAGCAGGGCCGCCAGTGTCAGGCCGAGAGTGCTTTGCTTCATCGGGTGCCTCCATTGTCCGTCAGTTGGAAGTCCTCCAGCTCCTGCTGGAAGCGCTTCCAGTCCTCATCGCTCCAGTTGCCGTGATCGAAGTCGATGCCCGCGGCGCTCGCTTCGTCGGCGCTCTCGAGGGCCGCCTCCAGATCGCCTGTCAGGCCGAGAGTGCTTTGCTTCATCGGGTGCCTCCATTGTCCGTTAGTTGGAAGTCCTCCAGCTCCTGCTGGAAGCGCTTCCAGTCCTCATCGCTCCAGTTGCCGTGATCGAAGTCGATGCCCGCGGCGCTCGCTTCGTCGGCGCTCCCGAGGGCCGCCTCCAGATCGCCGCCGCCCGCCTGGTAGTCGGCGAGCGCCTCGAGGTACTCCTCCTCGCTCATGACGAAGTAGCCCCCGGCCTCCGGCGCCAGGCCGCGCTCCTGCCAGGGCCGCAGCCAGGCGAGCGCGAGCAGGGCGAGCAGGGCCGGGACTGCCACGAGGGACCAGCGCGGCAGCCGCCGCGGCGCGGTGCCGGCGAGGGCCGCCTCCACGCGGGACTCGATGCGGGCCGCCGCCGCCGCGCTCAAACGCGGGGGCTCGGGCTCCAGCAGTGCGCGCAGACGATCGTGTTCAGTCATCGCTCCAACCTCGCTCGCGAATCTCCCGCTCCAGGCGGGAGACGGTACGGGAGACCAGGCTGCGCGCCGTGGCTTCGCTGGTGCCGATGAGCAGCGCGATCTCCGCGTAGGGTCTGTCCTCCAGGTGACGCAGCGCGAAGGCCGCCTGCTCCTTGGCGGGGCGCCCCGCCAGCAGGCCCTCCAGGCGCCGCCGCCGCTGGGCATCCCGCGCCTGGGCGTCGGGCCCGGGCCGCCGCTCGGCATCGGCTGCAGTCGCCACGGATGCGCTGCCCTCCGCCGGGGGCAGCGGCCACGGCAGCATGCGCCGGAGCCTGCGCCCCCGCAGGTGGTTCAGGGCCAGGCGGACGGCGATCCGCCGCAGCCAGGCCTCGGGGCAACCCTCGCCGCGGTAGCTGTCGAGCCGCGAAAGGGCACGCAGGTAGGTGTCCTGCAGGAGGTCCTCGGCGTCCTCGTCGTTTCTCACGATGCGGTGGAGGGTCGCGTAGAGGCTCTCGCGGGTCTCGCGCATGAGGACGGGGAAAAGCGGCCGCGGAGCGCCTCCACGGCGCTCCCGGACTCGGCGATCCGCCGCCACTCCTGTTCGTCCATCGCAATCGCCTTCATGGGTCCTCCACCCGGCTGCGCCGCCGAACGCAGGCCATCCGACACCGGGGGCGGACCTTTCGCGGCAGCCGGCGGCTAGAGCGCGTCCAGCGCGCCGAGCAGCGGCGCCAGTTGGCGGTCCCAGCTCCGCGGCGCGGCCAGGGCATGCAGGCCCCGCTCGGCCGGCGGCGGCGAGGCGAGCAGCGCGCGGAGCGCGGTGGCGAAGGCCTCGGCGCCCTCGGCGAGGCAAACGGCGCCGGCGGCAGCGGCGGCCTCGAGCGCGGCCGAGAAGGGCGTCGCCAGGACCGGCAGGCCGGCGGCCAAGTACTCGTAGAGCTTCACCGGATCCACCCCGGCCGTGAGCGGCGTGCGCCGGAAGGGGATGAGCCCGGCGTCGGCGTGGCGGAGCCAGGCGGGTAGCTCGGCGTAGGGCCGGGCGCCGAGGAAATGGCAGTTGGGCGGCGCCCCCTGCAGGCGCGGAGCGAGCGCCGGCCGCAGCGGCCCGATCACCGGAAAGCTCGCCGCAGGCAGGGCGCGCGCCACGGCGAAGAGCAGCTCGAGGTCGAACCACTCGGCCACGCTGCCCACGTAGAGGCAGCGCGGGCGCGGCAGCGCCGCCAGCGCGGCGGGCGCGGGCGGCGGCGGCTCGGCGGCGAAGCGCGCGAACTCGACTCCGTTGCCCACGAGCAGCGGCTCCCGCCCGCCGAGAGCGCGGAGCTGCTCGGCCAGGTGAGCGCTCGACGCGCTCAGCAGCGCCGCCTCGCGGACGAGCGCGCGCAGCGCGTGGCGCAGTACCGCCGGGGTCCGCCCGAAGGCGAGCACGTCGTCCATGTGGTCGTAGGCAACGGGCGCGCCGGGCAGGATCTCGCGCAGGTCGGCCAGCTCGGGATGGCCGAAGAGCAGCAGTGGCTCGCGGAAGCCCAGGGCGGCGAGCTTGCCGCGCAGGAGCAGCCCCTGGCGGCGCGCGAGGCCGTCGCGCAGGAGGGCGACCTGGCCGCCCAGCCGCGCGAGCGCGCGCAGGAGCGGCTGGCGCGCATTGACCGGCAGCACGGGCAGGGCGAGGAAGGCCAGCGTGGGCGCGCCGCCGTCGAGACCGTCGGGCGGCGGCGGTGGAGCGTGCAGAGTGCGGGGCTCGACGAAGAGGACGCGCCGGCCGGCGGCCAGGGCCAGCGCCATGTGCTGCGGCCGCTGGTGCAGGCCGCGCCAGGGAATGGGCGAGACGTAGACGAGATCGCGGCTCACGGCTGGCGGCGCCCTCCCTCCACGCGGCCGGCGCGCGCATCCGGGTACCAGGTGCGCAGGGCCTCGGCCAGCGCCCGGTGCACGTTGCGCGCGCGGCCGGCCAAGCTCGAGGCGGCAAGCGCGATCTCGGGCACGGGGCCTTCGGGCCAGCGCTCTCGCTCGGCGATGAGGCCTGCCGTGATGGCGGGCAGTCGCTCTGGGTCGGCCACCTCGTCCATGCCGAGCAGGTGTCCCTGGCGGCCGAGCATCGTCATGTAGGCGTTGATCTTCTCGTCGTAGGCCAGAGCGCCGAAGGGAGTGCCGGCGATCGTGGCGAAGATCAGCGCATGCAAGCGCATGGCGACGACATAGCGGCAGGCCGCCATGAGCGCGATCATCTCCTCGTCGTCGTAGCCATCGTCGACGATCAGCACGCGCTTCTGCAGCGCCGGCGGCAGCGTGCCGAGCAGGCGGCGCACCACGGTGATGTCGTCGGTGTCGGTCTCGCCGAGGCGACCGCCCGTCTTCATGACGAAGAAAAGCAGGCGCACGGATTCGTCCTCGAGCAATCCGCGGACGAAGTTCGCGAAGATGCCCGCCGAGAGTCGATGCCGCCAGTCGCGAGCGGAGAGACCGACCAGCTGGTAGCCGCTCAGCTCGAGCGCCTCGAGCAGGTCGGCGCTGCTTCCCGGCGCGGGCGCCGGCAGGAGGAAGGCCGGGTCAGCGCCCAAGTGGATGCTCTGCCCGGGGACGCCGCAGGCCCGCAACTGCTCGAAGCCCTCCGGATCGCGCGCCGATACGAAGTCGGCAACCCTTGCGAAGCGGCCGAGCAAGCGCTGCGCGCCACGCCCGCGCAGCGCGTAGATCCCCGGCAGGTACAGCACGATGCGCGCCCCGGCGAGCCGCGCCAGGCGCGCGCGCGTCAGCCAGTAGGCCAGGTTGCCCGGCGCGCTGCCCCAGAGCAGGCCGCCGCCGCCGAGGATGAAGAGGTCGCAGCGCAGGCAGGCCCGAAGCACGGCCAGCGGATGCCGCCGGAACGAGGCGTGCAGGGGCCTCACGCGCAGGCGCAACCCGGGGTGTGCGCTCTCCAGGTAGAGCGCGACGCGCTGTTCGTCGCGGCAGAGCAGGGTGACCTCGGCGCCCGGCAGCTCCTCGGCGAGCAACAGCAGGAGCTGCGAGAGGATGACATTGTCACCTCGATTGCCGGTGCCGTAGGAGCCGTGGATGCAGATGCGCATCAGCTCTCCTTCGCCCCGCCGCGCAGCAGCGCCAGATCCTCGCGCCGCCAGCCGCGCAGGAGGGTGAACAGCAGCCCGTAGGCCGCGAGCCCGCTGGGCAGCGCGATCAGCAGGTTGCGCGTCGGCAGCAGCAGGAGGACGAGGGCCATCCCGCCCGCCGCGCCCAGGGCGCGCAGCAGTGGCGCCGGCCAGGGCAAGCGGGCAAGTGGACGCGCCCAGTGCAGCATCAGCGCCAGGACGAGCAACTCGCTGAGCAAGGTGGCGAAGGCGGCGCCGTTCAGGCTCCAGCGCGGGATCAGCGCGAAGTTGAGCAGCACGTTCAGCCCGGCGCCGGCGCCCAGGGCGGCAAGGAAGCGCCGTTCGCGGTCCGCCGCAAGGAGCAGGCTGCCCCAGAGGGCGTGCCCGGCGCGCAGCACGAGGCAGGGCGCGAGCAGGCGCAGGCTGGCCGTCGCGTCGGCGAAGGCGGCGCCGTAGACCAGCCGCAGGCCCTCGCCGGCAAGGATCGCGGTGCCTGCCGCCAGCGGCAGCGCGAGCCCGAAGAGCAGGCGGGCCGCGCGCTCGACGAAGCGCAGGTAGCGCGCGCGGTCGGCGGCGAAGAGGCGGGTGAAGGTGGGGAAGAAGACGTCCGCCATCATCGCCTGCAGGGCGAAGAGCGTGAAGAAGAGACGATTGGCGGCGTCGTAGAGGCCGGTCGCCGCATCGTCCTTCAGATAGCTGAGCAGCACGCGGTCCGAGTGCAGCGTGATGTTGGACATGATCACGCTGCCTGCGAAGGGCCAGCTGACGGCAAGGATCCGCCGCCAGTCGGGGCCGCCGCCGGCGAACAGGCGCAGGCCGCGCCGCCGGAGCAGCGCCCAGGCGACGAGGAAGGCGCCGCCGGCCGAGGCGGGAAAGGCGATCAGGAGGCCGAGGAAGCGCCGCTCGCCCAGGGGCAGCGCGAAGAGCAGACCGAAGAGGGCGAGCAGGAGCAGCTTCTCGACGGCGCGCAGGAGGGCGACGACGCCCAGCTCTTCGCGCGCTGCGAAGAGCGCGCGCAGGTTGGCGTTCAAACCGTCGAGCACGAGCCAGCCGAGGAAGACGAGGAAGTAGCGCGTGAGCTCGGGCCCCTTGCCGAGGAAGGGCGCCGCCAGCGCGAGCAGGACCGCCATCGCGAAGACGAGGCCGAGCTTCACGCGGAAGGCCGCGGGCGCGAGTTCGGCGGTCGCCCCGCGGTCGCGGGCGAGGTTGCGCGTCAGCATGCGACTGATGCCGAGGTCGGCCAGCACGGAGGCGATGGTCATGAAGCTGATCAGGAAGGCGAGCTGCCCCAGGCGCTCGACACCCAGCCCGCGGGCGACGTAGAGCGTGATCACGAGCCCGACGAGGCGTGCGATCAGCTCGCTACCCAGCACGCTGAGGATGTTCCGGCTCACTCGCTGCGCGTTGGACATCCTGGATCCGCTTCCCGGCTGGGCGGCGCCCGCAGGGCGAGGCCGCCGTCGCTCAGAGGCCGGCGAGGCCTTTCTTCACCTCGGTGCTGACGGGATCGTCGCCGAACCAGGCTACCCACAGCGCCCGGATGAGGGCGCGGTCCTCGACGCTGCCCAGGGGCTGGCCGTCGCAGTAGACGCCCAGGCCCTGCTCCGGCGCGTAGCTCAGGCTCAGCTCCTGGCCGGCCGCAAAGTCCCCCGCGAGGAGCGCGAGGAATGACGCCAGGGTCGGCGCCGGGTCGGCGGCGAGCGCCGGCCGCATGTGCTCGCCCAGGGTTTCCGCCAGGTCCTTGCCTTCCGTATCCCGGAGGAAGCGCAGCACGAGGAGCTTGTCGAAATCGCCGTCGATGAAGCGGGCGTAGGGTGGCTCGCCCGGCCGCGCCTCCGCGCTGATGTAGAAGCAGGCCGCGTACTGCTTGCGCCAAAGCCACTTGGAGAGGGCCGCGCCCGTCGCGCGCAACTCGATCTGCCGGCCGCTCAGGGGGTCGTTGCGAGAAACGCGCGCCGGGAACTCCTGGCCGCTGTCCGTCTCGACGATCACGTCGGCGCCGGTGGGCGGCACGCCGAACGCGAGCAGCGCCACGAGGGCGAGCACCCGCATGGGAAACCTCCAAGCTGGGCGGTCGGCGCATCTTAGAGGCGCTCTGGCGGCGGCGCAACGCCAAAGGCGGCGCCCTTGTCCGGCCCGCCGCGCGGCCCTCCGATCATGAATTCATGAGCGCGGAAGGCGGCGACTGGCGGGACGAGCCGTTCCAGGACGAGGAAGAGGCCCTGCGCCGTCTGCGTCCGGGGGGTGCCCGTGGCGCGCGGCTCCTCATCGGCACCAGCGGCTGGAGTTACAAGGACTGGGAGGGGCCTTTCTACCCGCCCGGCACGCCGGCCGCGGACTACCTCGCGCACTATGGTCGGGTCTTTCGCACGGTCGAGGTCGATGCGACCTTCTATGCGGCGCCCCGAGCCGCGGTCGTCGAGAACTGGGCGCTGCGCAGCCCGCCGGGCTTCGTCTTCAGCGCCAAGTTCCCGCGCGAGTTCAGCCACGAGGCGGGCGGCCTCGAGCGCCTGGAGGGGGCGCGGGCCTTCGTCGAGCGGATGGGTCTCCTCGGCGAGAAGCGCGGGCCGCTGGTCCTGCAGTTCCCACCCCATTTCGAGCCCGGCCGGTTGCCTGCGCTGGCCGGCTTTCTGGCCGCGCTGCCTGGCGAGGCGCGCTACGCCGTCGAGTTCCGGCATCCGGGCTGGCACAGCGAGGAGGTGCTGGCCATGCTGCGCGCGCGGGGCGTGGCCTGGGTGGCAGGCGTCGGCCCGCTCAATCCGCCGCAGCGGCCGCTGACGGCGGACTTCGCCTACCTGCGCTGGATCGGAGACCGCGGCCTGAACGTCTTCGATCGCGTGCGCATCGAACGCGGCGAGGAGATCCGTCGCTGGGCCGAGTGGATCGAGTCCGTGCGCGAGCGTCTGCGCGAGGTCTACGGCTACTTCAACAACCACTACGCAGGCCACGGTCCAGCCTCGGCGCGCGAGCTGCTGCAGGCGCTCGGCGAGCCGGCGCCGGCGCCGCCGGCGGCCGCGCCGTCCGACAAGGGCAAATCGGACCAGGGCGAACTGTTTAGCTGAGGCTGCCCGGAGCCCCGGGCGCCCCTGGCGATCGCTGGCGAGGTCTGCTTATATGGAGCCGACCCCAACCCGGGAGAGGCCCGCATGTCCGCCGATCGCGCCTGGCTCGACCTCTACCAACTGGATGCGACGCTCACTGACGAGGAGCGCCTCATCCGCCAGACCGTGCGCAACTTCGTCCAGAAGGAAGCCCGGCCGCGCCTGGCCGAGCTGTGGGCGCGCGGCGAGTTTTTGCGGCGAGTTCCCGCTGGACCTGATCCCCACCCTGGGCGCGCTCGGCCTCTTCGGCGCCACGCTCACGGGCTACGGCCTGCCGGGCCTGGGCAGCCGCGCCTACGGGCTGATGATGTTCGAGCTGGAAGCCGGCGACAGCGGCCTGCGCAGCTTCGCCTCGGTGCAGAGCGGCCTGGTGATGTACCCCATCCATCGCTACGGGAGCGAGGCGCAGAAGGCGCGCTGGCTGCCCGAGCTGGCCGCCGGGCGGGCAGGATCGGCTGCTTCGGCCTCACCGAGCCGGACGGCGGCTCCGACCCCGGCGCCATGCGAACCTACGCGCGCCGCGACGGCGCGGACTGGATCCTCCATGGCAACAAGATGTGGATCACCAACGGCACGCTCGCCGACGTCGCCGTGGTCTGGGCCAAGGGCGAGGACGAAATCCTCGGCTTCCTGGTGGAGAAGGGAACCCCGGGCTTCACCGCCAGCGTCATGCGCGGCAAGATGAGCCTGCGCGCCAGCGACACCTCGGAACTGCACCTGGACGAGGTGCGCGTGCCGGACAGCGCGCGCCTGCCGGGAGCCGCCGGCCTCGGCGGCCCGCTCTCCTGCCTCAACCAGGCGCGCTACGGCATCGCCTGGGGTACCCTGGGCGCGGCGATGGCCTGCCTCGAGGAGGCCGCCGACTTCGCCGCCGCGCGCGTCACCTTCGGCCGGCCGATCGCGACGCGGCAGCTCATCCAGGCCCAGCTCGCCGATATGCTGGCCGGTGTGCTCAAGGGCCGCCTGCTCGTCGAGCGTCTGGCCCAGCTCAAGGACGGGGGCCAAGAGACCCCGGCGATGATCAGCCTCGCCAAGCGCGAGAACTGCGCTCTCGCCCTGGCCGTGGCGCGCCAATGCCGGCAGATCCTGGGTGCCAGCGGCATCAGCCTCGAGTACCAGGCCGGGCGCCACCTGTGCAACCTGGAGAGCGTGATCACCTACGAGGGCACCCACGAAGTGCATACCCTCATCCTCGGGCAGACCATCACGGGCGAGCAGGCCTTCCGCTAGCGGCCGCGCAGGATCACCCGCGTCGGCTCAGGCGCAGAACGCAGGCGGAATCCCTGGGCTGCAAGGCGGGGCTGGGGCTTCCACGCCTGCGCTTGAAGCGTTGCGCTAGAGCCCCTCGAGGACGAGAGCGATGCCCTGGCCGCCCCCGATGCACATCGTCACCAAACCGTAGCGCTGCCGCTTGCGGCGCAGCGCATAGGCGCAGGTGAGCGTGAGCACGGCGCCTGTGGCACCCAGCGGGTGGCCCAGCGCGATCGCATTGCCCATGGGGTTGACCCGCTCCGGGTCGATCCCCATCGCCGCGAAGTCGCGAATGCAGGCCAGCGCCTGGGGGGCGAAGGCCTCGTTGAGTTCGACATGATCCAGATCCTTGCCGGCGATGCCGGCGCTGGCCAGCGCCTTGCGCGTGGCCGGCACCGGTCCCCAACCCATGATCTGCGGATCGCAAGCGGCCACGCCCATGCCGGCCAGGCGGGCCAGGGGCCGGCAGCCGTGGCGCCGGGCGCAGGACTCCTTGGCGATCACCATCGCGGCGGCGCCGTCCACGACGGCGCTGGCGTTGCCAGCGGTGATGATCCCACCCGGCTCGAAGGCCGGCCGCAGGCGAGCCATCTTCGCGAGCGTAACGTCGTCCATGACGTGGGTGTCGTGCTCGACGACAATGGGATCGGCGGCGCCGTCCCTCGGCACGGCGACCGGGGCGATCTCAGCGGCGAAGTGCCCCGCGTCGCGGGCGGCGGCGGCATTCCTGTGGGAGCGGTAGCCGAAGGCGTCGGCCTCCTCCCGAGAGATGCCGTAGCGACGACCCAGCTCCTCGGCCGTGTTCGCCATCGCCAGGCCCGCGCCGGGATCGTAGAGCCCCATCAGCAGCGAATCCTGGAGATGCTCGCCGGCGGGCAGCGCGCTCGCCGCGATGGGGCCGTACTTCTGCACCGTCTCGCCCAGCTTGCGGCCCCGGTAGTTGTAGAGCATGAAGGGGTACTGCATGCTCTCGGCGCCGCCGACCACGACGAAAGGGCGATCCCGGTCGTGGCGGACTCCGGCCAGCATCAGCTCGGCGCCCACCGCCACCGCCTCGGCACCGCTGCCACAGATGCGGGCCACGGTGAGGGCAGGCACGTCCTGACCCAGCCCGCCCCGCCAGCGCATGCCCCGGGCGGCGCCAGCGCATGCCCTGGGCGGCGTAGATCGAATCGCGGTGACTGTGGCTGGCCATGCCCATCACCACATGTCCGACGAGCCCGTGGTCCACGGCCGTGTGTTCGAGCGTTGCCGCGATGGCGAGGCCGCCGAGTTGCGTGGCGCTGAAGCGCGCGAAGAGACCCGGGCCCTGATTGTCCTTCAGGATGTCGGCGCGGGGCGTGCGCCGCCCACCTTCGAGGATGACCACCGCCTCTCTTGCGTTCATCTCCGCCTCCTCATTCGTGCATGAAGACGGCCGGCACCCGCGGCCCGTTCTGGATGCGATTCGTGCATGAAGACGGCCGGCACCCGCGGCCCGTTCTGGATGAAGTTCTTCATCCCGATGTCGTAGTCCACCAGGCCGCGGCAGCGGGCAAACCCGTCGGCCTCGATGCGCAATCCCTCTGGGAGGGGCCGCGTGAGGCCCTTGCGCAGCACGTCGACGAGAACCGCGTCGATGGCCAGGGAGTGGTGGCCGATCTCGAGCGCAGGCAGGGTCGCCGGGAGGGTCAGGGGCGCCGGCGAGACCGGTGCCAGGTTCACCTCGCCGGCGAGGTGGCGACCGATGAGCGTCCTGGCCGCAGCCAGCGGATCGGCCGCCGGTCCGCCGCTGGCCCAACCCCAGGCGCAGGCCTCCTCGGCGCCGATCGGCCGGCCGGTGCGCAGGAGCGCGCAGCCGCGCTCGACGCCGATCAGGCGCGGCAGGCGCTGCGTGCCGCCATATCCGGGAATGATGCCCAGGTTCACCTCCGGCTGTCCCAGCAACAGGTGGGGACCGACGACGCGCGCGTGGCAGGCCATGGCGATCTCGGCGCCGCCGCCCAGCACGGGCCCGTCGAGGGCCGCCACCACCGGCTTGGCAAATGCCGCCAGACGATCGAGCACTCGGTGGCCGGAAAGACACTTGTCGCGCGCCGCCGCGGCCGTCTCGAGCGCCGCCAGTTCCATGATGTCGGCCCCGGCCAGAGCGCCGCCGAAGCCGGTGAGGACGATGCCCTTGACGGTCTCGTCCGTCTCGGCCGCGTCCAGCGCCTCGGCGATCTCCGCCATCGTGCGCTCGTTGAGAGCGTTCATCACCTCGGGCCGGCGGATGCGCAGGACGGCGATGCCGCCCGCGATCTCCACCTCGAGATGCCGCGGAAAGCGCGGCAGCCGTCCGTCGCGCACGCTGGCCGTCAGTTCGAAGCCGGGATGGGCTTCCGCGTACTTCGCGCAGATGGCCTGGACGCGGGTCATGCCCAGGTTCTCGGCGAGGTCGAGCAGTCCCTGGGCGAAGCCCAGCGCATTCTGCGTGAGCCAGTTCAGCTCCCGCGGATGGCAGATGCCCTTGTCGACGACGAAGAACGTGCGGCCGAGCAGCACGGCCAGAATGCGCTCGCGCACCGCCTCGGCCAGGGCGGCCTCGTGTTCCGGGTTCCCCGGCCGCTCGGGATCGTGCCAGGGCGTGTTGCCCTGCTGGCTGAAGATGGCCGGCGGCGCGAACCAGGCGCTACCCGAGGGCGCGTCCCTCATCAGGTTCAGGCACTTGACGTTGAGCAGGTTGCCGCGCGTCAGGTCCATCACGTTGAAGGGGCCGCCGCCGCCGATGGCCGCGTTGACGATGGCGTCCACCTGGGCCGGCGTCGCCAGACCCTCCGCCACGATGCGCGCCGCCTCGGCGCAGTAGTTGCAGAAGATGTCGTCGGCGGCGAAGCAAGGCACATCGGCGGTGATGATGGGCACCTTGCCGAGGCGGGCGAGGCTCTCCAGCATCCGGGTCTCGAAGCGAGCGTCGCCGGAGAGCACCACTTCCATCGGCAGCGAGCGCCAGGCCGGATAGAAGGGGTGGTTGACGAAACAGCGCTCGGGGTGGGCGGCCCGGGCGGCGATCAGGGCGCGGGGAATCCCCGAGGTGGCGAAACCGATCAGGCAATCGGGCCGGAGCACCCTCTCCAGATCGGCCAGGATCTTCTGCTTGATGGCCAGATCCTCGGTGGCCGCCTCCAGGACGTAGTCGCACTCGGCCAGTTCCGCCAGGACCGTGGTGGGCCGCAGGCTCGCTTCGATCCCGTGCGCCGCCCGCAGGCTCAGCTTGCCCCGACTCACGCCTTTGGCCAGATAGCTTCGGATGCGCTCCATGCCGGCACGGAGAGCCTCCTCGCGGATGTCGTGCAGCTGGACGCCGCCACCGCCCGCCTTGGCGAGGGCGGAAGCGAATCCGTAGGCCAGATCGGGACCGATGGACCCTGAACCGATGACAGCGACTCTCATCACGACTCCCTTCGTGTCGATCCGCAATCCCCGCCGCGGCGACCGCGGTTCGCATCTTCCCAGATCCCTAGCCGCGATCCAACGGGAAAGCGCCCCGCGGCGGCCGGGCGCTGCCGGCTTGACAGCCGTCCGTTCGATTCGGTCTACTTGTCGGGCAGCCTTTACCCCAGCGAGGAGGCCACTGATGGCCGAGGAGCAAGTCAGCCGGATCAAGAAGATCAATGCCACCGGCGCCATGAAGGCACTCATGACCGAGTACTTCCAGGAACTCGACCGGGCCGGGCAGGATCCCGGGGCCAAGGTTGCCTGGTGCACCAGCGTCGGACCCGCCGAACTGCTGCGCTCCTTTGGATTCTACGTCTACTTCCCGGAAAACCACGGGGCCATGCTGGGCTCCTCGCGCCTGGCCGGCGACCTCATCCCCGCCGCCAACGCGGCCGGCTACTCCCCGGACATCTGCTCCTATCTCACCAGCGACATCGGCTCCTACCTGAGCCGGCGCACGCCGCTGACGCCGGCCTTCGGCATGGCGGGCGTGCCCCGGCCAGACCTGCTGGTCTTCAACACGAATCAGTGTCGCGACGTGAAGGACTGGTTCGGCTTCTACGAGCGCGAGTTCGGTGTGCCGATGGTGGGCATCGACACCATGCGCAGCATCGAGACGGTCACCGCCAATCACCTGGAAGGGCTCATTGCCCAGCATAAGGCGTTGATTCCCACCCTGGAGGCGGTCTCCGGCCGCAAGTTCGACCTCGATCGCCTCAAGGCGGTCGTGGCCTCCTCCTACCGCTGGGGGGCGTTGATTCCCACCCTGGAGGCGGTCTCCGGCCGCAAGTTCGACCTCGATCGCCTCAAGGCGGTCGTGGCCTCCTCCTACCGCTGCACCCGCCTCTGGAAGAAGGTGCTGCGTCTGGCCGAGCGCCGACCCTCGCCCATCACCTTCTTCGACGGCACCATCCACATGGGACCCGCCGTCGTGCTGCGCGGCGATCCTCGCGCCGAGACCTACTACGAGACCCTAATCGCGGAGCTGGAAGCGCGCATCGCCGCCGGCGAGGGTGCCGTCGCGGGCGAGACCTACCGCTTCTACTGGGACGGCAAAATGCGCGAGCACGCGGAGCTGTTCGCGGGGCATGGGGTCTGCGTGACGGCCTCGACCTACTGCAACAGCTGGATCTTCGAGGCGCTGGGGGACGCCGATCCCTTCGCGGGCATGGCGCGGGCCTATACCGAGCTCTTCATCGTCCGCGGCGAGAAGTACAAGCTGGACTACCTGGAGAGGATGGTTCGCGACTACGGCATCGACGGCGTCGTCTACCATGACGCCAAGACCTGCCCCAACAACTCCAACAATCGCTATGGCCTGCCCGAGCGCTTGGCCGCGAAACTCGGCCTGCCCTACGTGGTGATCAACGGCGATCTCAACGACCTTCGCCTCTACTCCGAGGAACAGGCGCGGACCCAGTTCGAGGCCCTCGTGGAGCAGCTGCGCGAGGCCGGTCAGCCCTCCTGAGGACGGCGCGCCCATGACCGGCCAGGACGCGAACACGGCAAACGAACTCTACTGCGGCGTCGACGTGGGCGCTTCGGCAACCAAGCTAGTGTTGCTGGACGCCGGCGGCGAAGTGCTGGCCCGCATCGTCCATCCTTCCGGCATCGATTACCGGGCCACTGCCCACCGTTGTCGCGATGAAGCCCTCGCCGCGATCGGCGCCGAGGCGGGCCGTCCTGCCGCCACGATCGCGACGGGCTACGGTCGGCACAACGTGGACTTCGCCTCGGGCTCGCTCACCGAGATCCACTGCCACGGCGTCGGCTGCTTCCACAGTTCGCCGCGAGCGATCTCGATCATCGACATCGGCGGGCAGGACAACAAGGTGATTCGCCTGGAGCCGGACGGCCGCCGCGCGAACTTCAAGATGAACCGCAAGTGTGCGGCGGGCACGGGGGCCTTCCTCGAGGAGATCGCGCTGCGCCTGGGCCTCCAACTCGAGGAACTGGATCCTCTGGCGCAGGGTGCCGACGAGACCGTGAAGCTGAGCAGCTTCTGCACGGTCTTCGCCAAGACCGAGATCCTGGCCCACCTGCGACAGGGCGCGCCGGTGGCGGGCATCGTGCGTGGGGCCTTCGTCTCGGTCGTGACCCGCGTGCTGGAGATGGATTCCCTGCTGGGCGACGTGTTGGCCACGGGCGGCGTGGTGGCCCACAATCCGGGCATCGTGGCGATCCTGAGCGAGAAGCTGGGCCGCGATGTCAAGGTGCCTCCCCATCCGCAGTTCACCGGCGCCCTGGGCGCGGCGCTCTCGGCCATGAGTCACACGCACTGAACGCGCCGGTCGCGCAGCGCGCGGCGCCGACCGGCCTGGAACAAGGAGTCGCAGATGCTCGATGGGCTCTTTCGCCCTGGCTCGGTGGCCGTCATCGGCGCCTCGAACAACCCGTTCTCCATCGGCAACATCGTCATCCGCAACCTCGTCACCTACGGCTTCAAGGGTCCGATCTACCCGATCAATCCCAAGGAGCGTTCGATCCGCAGCTTCCGCTGCTTCAAGTCGGTGCTCGAGGTGCCGGACGACATCCGCAACCTCGTCGCCTACGGCTTCAAGGGTCCGATCTACCCGATCAATCCCAAGGAGCGTTCGATCCGCAGCTTCCGCTGCTTCAAGTCGGTGCTCGAGGTGCCGGACGACATCGACCTCGTCAACATCTCCATCAAGAACACGCTCATCCCGCAGACGCTGAAGGAGTGCGGCGATAAGGGTGTGAAGTTCTGCATCGTGCACTCGGCGGGATTCAAGGAGGTGGGCGAAGAGGGCATTCAGCGCGAGCGCGAGATGGTGGCGCTGGCGCATCAGTACGGCATGCGCATCTTCGGGCCGAACAGCCAGGGCATCCAGAACTCGGACCCCGAAGTGTCGGTCTACGCCAACTTCACCTTCGTGCCGATGAAGCCGGGCAACATCTCGATCATCGCCCAGGGCGGCGGCATGGGCGAGCTGCTCAAGCTGCACCTTCACAACGTGGGACTGGGGCATCGCCTCTACTGCTCCTACGGCAACGAGGCCGATCTCACGATGCCCGAGCTGCTCGCCTACTACGGCCAAGATCCGGGCACGCGGGTGATCATGATGCAGATCGAGAGCTTCAAGGACCCGGCCGCCTTCCTCGCCGTGGCGGCGAAGATCACGCCCCATAAGCCCATCCTCGCCATCAAGGCCGGCCGAACCCACGAGGGTTCGGTGGCGGTATCCAGCCATACCGGCACGCTCGTGGATCAGGCCGCCATGGCCACGGCGATGTTCGCCAAGGCCGGGGTCGTCGAGTTCCACGACAGCGAGCAGATGATCAAGGCGGCCATCGCCATGTCCACCCAGGATCCGCCGCGGGGCAAGCGCATCGGCATGGTCACGAACACGGGGGGGCCGGGTATCCAGATGGTCGACGAGGCTGTGAGCCACGGGCTGGAGCTGGCGCGCTGGTCGGAAGCGGGGCGCCAGCGGCTGGCCGAGAGCCTCTACGCCGAGGCGAGCCTGGGCAATCCGGTGGACGTGGTGGCCACGGGCGGCCCCGAGCACTACTTCGCCGCCGTCGACACCCTGCTCAAGGAAGAGGGCGTGGACATGGTCTGCGTCTTTTTCGTGACGGCGCCCTTTGTGGACCTGGACGCCATCGCAGCCAAGATCAAGGAGGCCACCGCGGGCTCGCCGAAGCCGGTGGTGATGGTGGTGGAGACCTCCAGCGAGTACTACCGGCTGGGGTCGACCGCCTGCGCGCCTGCGACATCCCCGTCTACGAATTCGCCGAGGACGGCGCCCGCACCCTGGCTGCCATGGCCCGCTACGCCGAGTTGAAGGGCCGCCCGCAGGAGCCGCCCCCGCAGCTCTCCGTCGATCAGCCGGCCGCGGCGGCCATCCTGGCCCGGCACGCGGGCCGGCACGCCTACCTGCCGCAGGTGGATGCGCTGGCCCTCCTGGCGGCCTACGGTCTGCCCGTGCCCGCGCACGCGGCCATCGGCAGCAGGGGGGACCTGGCCGCGGCGGCGAAGCAGGTCGGCTTCCCCTGCGTGCTCAAGGTCGACTCGCCGGAGATCGTCCACAAGTCGGACGCGGGCGGCGTGGCGCTGGGCATCGCCGATGCCGCCGCCCTCGAGGCCGCCTTTGCGAAGATGGCGAATCGCTTCGCCGGGAGCCAGGCCGCCTACCTCCTCATGGCCGAGCAGGCGGCCGGGCGCGAGATCATCGTGGGCGCCAAGGCGGCCCCCGGTCTGGGCAACCTTCTGCTCTTCGGCCTGGGCGGCATCTTCGTCGAGGTGATGAAGGACATCGCGGTGGGCGTGGCGCCCCTGAGCCGGCCCGAGGCAAGGGCGCTGATCCGGAGCATCAAGGGCTACCCGCTGCTGGCGGGGATCCGGGGCCAGGCCGGCGTCGACCTTGCGGCGCTCGAGGAGCTGCTGCTGCGGGCTTCCCGCCTCGTGGCGGACTTTCCGCAGATCAGCGAGATGGACCTCAATCCCGTCTTCCTCTACCCACGCGGCACGGCGCCGGCGGTGGTGGACGTGCGCCTGCGGATGCAGTAGGCCATGACCCACTGGATCCCGCTCTCCGTGGTCGCGGGATACGTGGCGATGCTCTTCGCCGTCACCGCTTGGGCCCGGCGGCTGACCGCGCGCGGGGGCGGGGGCCTCGTCGGCTATCTGCTCGCCGGGCGCAACCTGCCGACAGGCGTGGCGGCAGCATTGCTGGCCGGGTTGGCCGTGGGCGGCGCCTCTACGATCGGCGTCGCCGAGCAGGCCTATGCGGTGGGCATCTCGGCCGGCTGGTACAACGCTGCCTGGGCATTGGGCGCCATCGTGATGGGGCTTACCGTGGCCGGGCGCTATCGGCGCCTGGAGATCACGACCCTGCCCGAACTCCTCGAGCGCTGCTACGGCGTTCCGGCCCGCGTAATCGGCGTCGTCGGCCAGCTCGTGCTGCAGGTGGTGATCACCTCCCTGCAGTACGTAGCTGGCGGGGCGATCCTCTCCTCCCTGATGCCGGGGGTCTTCAGCTTTCGCAGCGGCATGGCGGTGACGGCGTTGGTCTTCGTCGGGATCACGCTCATCGGAGGCTTCTGGGCCGCAGGCCTGACCAACGTGATCAACGTGCTCTTCATCTACGGCGGCGTGGTTCTCGCTGCAGTGCTGACCGTGGGTCGCCTGGGCGGCGCTGGCGCCCTTGCCGCCCAGCTGCCGCCCGCTCATCCCGGCTTCGACCTGATCGCCGTGGGACCGGGCTTGATCGCCGCCTGGTTCCTCGTCATGGTGACCACCACGCACTCCACGCAGTCGGTGATCCAGATCAGCTTCGCAGCCAAGGACGCGCGCAGCGCCAGTCGCAGCTTCCTGCTTGGCGGGCTCATCATCGCGCCGGTGGGCTTCATCAGCGCGCTGCTCGGCATGGCGGCGGCAGTGCAGTATCCGGGTATCGTGCCGGCGGAGGCCCTGCCGAAGGTGGTGCTCGCCCTGCCGCCCTTCGCGGCAGGGCTGATCCTGGCCGGCCTCTGGGCCGCGGACGTGAGCACCGCCTCTGCTCTGCTCGTGGGCAGCGCCACCTTGGTTTCCCATGACATCATCAAGCGCTTCTTCGCGCCGGAACTCAGCCCCGCGCGCGAACAAGGGCTCAGTCGCCTCACGGTGTTCCTGCTCAGTGTCGCCACTTTCCTGCTTGCCCTCACCGTGAGCGGGATCCTGAAGATGCTCCTGATCGGCCTCACGCTCACCACCGCCTACACGCTGATCGTGCTGATGACCCTGTTCTGGCCGGCTGCCTGCCGGCGCGGCTCCGCCGCCTGGACCCTGGTCGCGACGATGGCCGCGCTCGTCCTCTGGCTGCTGACCCCGCTGCGTTGGCGTTTCTTCCCGCATCCCATCTACTTCACCTGGGTCGTCAGCCTCCTCACCTTCGGCGGTGTTGCTCTCTGGGACCGGCGCCCGATCCCACCGGCCCACCCCGCGAGCGCTGGGTCCAGAATCTCTTCCTGAATTTCAACTTAGCGCGATTTCCCGACATTCTTGACCCCTTTTCCGATACCTGCTAGTCTATCGAACGTTAGTTCTACTACCGGCATCCGCGGGCCGTGCCACGGGGAAGGCGGTGCTGGCGAGATGGAGATTCGCGACTTCCAGTTGCATCGACCGCGCAGTCTGGCCGAGGCCTGCGCGCTCGGCGCCCGCCTCGGCGAGGCTGCGCGGTACTGCGCAGGCGGCACGGAGCTCATCGTCGACTTCCGCGCGCGGCGGGACGGGGCCGATCACCTGATCAGTCTGCGCGAGGTCCCAGGCCTCGCGACCATCGCGGTCCAGGACGATGATCTCCGTATCGGCGCCATGGTCAGCATCGCCGAGATCGCCGAGTCGCCGCTGGTGGCGGCGCGCTTTCCGGCGCTGGGGCTGGCCGCCCGCCTGATGGCCGGCGCGCAGATCCGCGCCCAGGCCACCATCGGCGGCAACTTCTGTCGAGCCGTCTCCTGCGCCGATACGCCTCCCACCTGCATCGCCGGCGAGGCGCGCCTGGCCATGGCGAGCGCCGAGGGCGAGCGGCAGCTGGCCGCCGAGGACTTCTTCACGGGCCCCCGGCAGACCGTGCTGCGTCCGGGCGAGATCGTCACGGCGATTCTCCTGCCCGCCCAGCCCGTGGGCTCCGGCGCCGACTACCAACGCTTCACGCTGCGTGCCGGGCAGGCCCTGGCGGTCGCCGCCGTCGCCGCACGCCTCGTGCTGGTGCGCGGTGTGATCACGGAGGCCCGTCTCTGCCTGGGCGCCGTGGCCCCGACGCCCCTGCTCGTGCCGGCGGCCGCCGCCATTCTCGAGCGCAAGCGGCCGAGCGAGGCGCTCTTCGCGGAGGCTGCCGCAGCCGCCGCGGCCGCCGCTCGTCCCATCTGCGACCTGCGCGGAAGCGACGAGTATCGCCGCGATCTCGTGCGCGTGCTCGCGCGGCGCGCGCTCGCCATGGCCGCGGCCCGGGCGCAGGAGGCCGGACGATGAGCGATCGCGTGCTGGTCAAGCTCACCGTGAACGGGGTCGAGCGTGCCGTGGCCGTGAAGCCGAACGTCACGCTGAAGACCGTCCTGCGCGATCAGCTCGGCCTGACGGGCACCAAGAGCGGCTGCGAGGCCGGCGACTGCGGCGCCTGCACGGTGATTCTGGACGGTCGGGCCGTGAACAGCTGCCTTGTCCTCGCCGTGCAGGCCGATGGCCGGGCGGTGGAGACGATCGAGGGCCTGGGCGTTCGGGGCGAGCTGCACCCCCTCCAGAAGGCTTTCGTCAAGCACGGCGCCCTGCAGTGCGGCTTCTGCACGCCGGGCATGATCATGGCCGCCAAGGCCCTCATCGACCGCCAGCCGGATCCCAGCCGGGAGGAGATCCTCGCCGCGCTCGGCGGCAACCTCTGCCGCTGTGGCGCCTATCCGCGCATCCTCAAGGCGATCCAATCCTGGCGCGATTTCAGCGAGGTGCCGCTCGACACGGAGCCCCTCGACGAACATCGCGAGCAGCCGCGAGAGCACCGCAGCATCGGCCGGGGGGTGACGCGCTACGACGCGCCGGACAAGGTGTCGGGTCGCGCCAAGTACACGGCAGACATCCAACTGCCCGGCATGATCCACGGCAAGATCCTGGGCAGCACCGTGGCCCACGGCATCATCAAGCGCATCGACACCAGCCGGGCGCGGTCGTTGCCCGGGGTGCTCGCCGTCATCACGGGCGCGGATGTGCCCGAGATTCGCTACGGCGTGAGTCCGGCACGCTACGACGAGCACATACTGGCCAAGGAGCGCGTGCGCTACGTCGGCGACGAAGTGGCGGCCGTAGCCGCGATCGACGAGGAGACTGCCGAGCGCGCCATCCGCTTGATCGAGGTGGAGTACGAAGAGCTCCCGGCCGTCTTCGACGCGGAGGCGGCGCTGGCCCCCGGTGCCCCGCTGATTCACCCCGAAGACCCGCGCTACGCTGGCAACATCAACACCGCCGTCAACTGGCACTTCGGCGACGTCGAGGCCGGCTTCGTCGAGGCGGATCACGTGCGCGAGCAGCGCTTCGTCGGCAACCGACCCTATCAGTCGCCGATCGAGCCGCACGCGGCCATCGCTCGCTGGGAACACCACGGCCGGCGACTGACGGTTTGGATGTCCGCCCAGGCGCCGCACTACACGCACCACATGCTCGCTCGGGTCTTCAACCTGCCGCAGGGCGCGATCCGCATGATCAAGCCGGCCGTCGGCGGGGGGTTCGGCGTGAAGGCCGAGACGACGCCGTTGGAGTTCTGTTCTGCGCGGTCATCCTCGCCAAGCTGACCGGCCGGCCGGTGATGATGAAGTACTCGCGCCAGGAGATGTTCGCCCACTTCCGCGGCCGGCACAAGCAGACCATGGATCTCAAGATCGGCGTCAAGAGGGACGGCACGATCACCGCCGTGCAGTCGCGCATCCTCCTGAACGGAGGCGCCTACACGAGCTACGGCATCGTCACCGCCTACTACGCGGGCTCGATGGTGCCCACGCTCTACCGGATTCCGAACTACAAGTACGACGGGTACCGCGTCTACACCAACCTGCCCGCCTGCGGCGCCATGCGCGGGCACGGCGTGCCGCAGCCGCGCTTCGCCTTCGAATCGCTGCTGGACATGATCGCCGAGGATCTCGGTCTCGACCCGGTGGAGATCCGTCTGCGCAACGCGATGACGCCCGATACGCAATCACCTGCAACGATCTGGACATCTCCTCCTGCGAGTTCAAAGCCACTCTCGAGCAGGTCCGCGCGGTGACCGGCTGGAGCGAGAAACGAGGTAAGCTGCGGCCGGGCAGAGGCATCGGCATCGGCTGCGGCGGCTTCGTGTCCGGAGCGGGCTACCCCATCTACCGCTCGGATTTCCCGCACTCGAATGCGGTGATCCGCGTGCACGAGGACGGGATGGCCGTTTCTCTCCACATCGCCACGGCGGAGATCGGTCAGGGCTGCGACACCGTACTGCCGCAGATCGCCGCGGAGGAGTTAGGCATTCCCTACGAGCGGGTCTGGCTGGTGGAGTCCGACAGCGTGCTCGATCCCGTGGACCTGGGCTCTTACGCCAGCCGTGTCACGCTCATGGGCGGCAACGCAGTGAAGATGGCTGCAGCAGAGGTGAAGGCGCAGTTGCTGCAGGTCGCCGGCCAGCGGCTCGGTTGCGACCCGCAGGCGCTCACGGCCCGGGACGGACGCCTGTTCGTGGCCGAACACCCGAGCAAGGGCTTGGCGTGGGATGAGGCGGCGCGCCTGACCTTCGCGCGCACGGGTCCGATCGTCGGCAAGGGCCACTACGCGCCGCCGCCCAACCTGGGCGGCAACTACAAGGGTGCCGCGGTGGGGACCTCCCCCGCCTACAGTTTTTTTCTCGTCCGTGGTGGTCGAGGTCGCCGTGGACCTCGATACCGGCTACGTCAGAGTGGAGCGCATCACCGACGTCAGCGATGCCGGCACCGTGATCAACCCCGTCACTTTCCATGGCCAGGTTGAGGGCGCGGCCATCATGGGCCTGGGCGAGGCCCTGCTGGAAGACACCCTGCACCGGGAC
>VGXI01000018.1 GCA_016873475.1 bacterium
CGCAGAAGGCGACGCCCTGCTGCAACGCGAGGCCGCGGCGTGCCGAGAAACCCTGCCGATAGACCGTTTCGCGGTAGCTGGAGAAGGCGCTGCCGACAGCGTCGAGCAAGCGCTTGCGATCGCCGGGCGTGAGCGCGCTGCCCGCGAGCAGCGCTTCCTCGTTGTCGAGAATGCTCGCGATCCGCTCGAACCACTCCACGACCTCGACGGCCACAGGCAGCGTGCGCTCCGTGTGCTCGGCGAGCAGATCGGCGAGGAAGGCCAGATAGCGTCGCAGGTAGCAGAGCGTGACGACCGAGAGGCCGCCTGCGGCGAGCGCGTTGTTCGCGTCGTTCCACTCCGGCCGCTGGGTGTTCATCCAGATGCCGCCGTCGGGAACGAGATTCGAGAGCTTACTGAGGGCGGGCACGAGCAACTTCTCGAGCAGGTTCGCGTGCTGCACGGCGCCGTCGGGGCCCAGCAGCAGCTTGCCGTCCGTACCCAGGCGGGCGACGCGCTCGGCGATGCGCGCCGCGCGCTCGGCGTCGAACTCGATCGTCGCGCGGGGGTCGCGCAGGAGCTCCGCGTAGGGCTTCAGGCGATAGGGCACCTCGGCGTAGCTGAAGATCTCCGCGTCGAGGAGCGCGCCGAGCGCGGCGGGGTCGTGGGCGTGCAGGGCCTCGAGCAGGCGGAGCAGGTAGACGATCTGGTGATCGCCCCAGTAGCCGATGTTGCTCCAGGGTGCGTTGGGGGCCGGCGTTTCCCAGTCCACGCCGTCGCGCGTGATCCGGTAGGGATTGAAGCCGTCCACCGTCGAGGCGTTGACGAACTTGGCGACCATGTTGGGCAGGAAGGCCGGGAAGGCCGTGCCCAGGGCCTCCCAGTTCTGGAAGATGTCCCGCCAGTTGCCCTCGTAGTAGTAGACCCGCTCGCCCTGGTCGTTGCGCATGCGGATGGAGAAGCGGTTCCAGGGACGGCTCGGGTCGCCGTGCCGGCGGCCGAAGGTGAGCGGCAGGTACTCGTGGCAGAGACGCTCGAAGTCGGCGTCGCCACTCGCGCGCGCCGCTGCGCGCAGCGCCTGGATGTCCAAGGTCGGCGGCCACTCGGCGAGCCGCGCCGCTTGGCGCTCCTGCACCGCCCGCTGGCGCACGCGCAGGAAGTCCTCGAAATCGGCGAGCGGCACCGCGTGACCGTCGGCGAAGACGCCGCCGCGCATGTTGTTGAACAGGACGTTCGCCAGGTGGTGGGCCGAGGACTCGGGATGCCCCGTGAGCTGGAGACCGTCGGCGCTGGCGACGGTGGCGCGCAGGTTCTCGCTGGCCTGCCGCAGCGCGCCGACGAGGCCGGCGCCGAGGTCCTCACCATCCAGCAGGCGCTGGCGCAGCGCGACGATCTGCACGTGGTCGCGGCCGCTGTCCAGGACGAGGTGCCAGTCCTTGCTCTGGCCGGGGGCGAGTTCGAGATCGAAGCCGAGCAGGTAGTTGCCGCGGCGACCGTTGAGGACGCTCTCGCCGGGCAGGGCGCGACCCTGGCGGAACGCGCTGGCGGCGCCGAGGGAGAGGTAGCCTCGGAAGCGCTCGATGCCCCAGCACCAGACCGTGTTGGCGCGCAGCATCTCGAGCGCCTCCGCGCGGTCCGTGATGCCGGCGGTGAGTCCGAAGATGCCCAGACCCGTCGCCGCGTCCAGCTCGCTCTTCTTGTAGGCCTCGACCAGATTGCTCGCCTGCTGGTGGAGAGCAAGCGGCGCGCCGAAGGGGAGAACGTTGCGAACGCCGTCCAGGAGGCTGATCCGCAGGGGCGCGGGGCTCTTGTTCTCCAGCGTCGCCGTGCGCACCCAGCCGAACTCGTCGCAGCCGGCCCAGCGGTAGCGGAAGGCGAGTCCCAGCTCGTGGTGGATCTCCTCGAAGACGAGCCGATTGCCGAGGACGTTCTTGTAGAGGTTTTTCTCGACGGCCGGACTCTCGGCGTCGGTGTCGGCGAAGGGCTCCCAGACGACCGCCGCGCCCTGCGCGCGGGGGACACGGACGAGGGTCAGCGGCCCCGTGTGCCGGTGGGCATCGTAGAGCTGGTCCGCGGTGATGTAGGGGAAGAGACTGCCGTCGGCGTCGATACGACCGGCGGTGAGCCCGCCGCTGGCGGCGATGAACAGCCAGAGGTCGGTGTCGCTGGCCAGGCTCATCAGGAAGGGCGCAAGGCGGTGGAAGCCGGCGATGCGGTAGACCGTCTCGCCGTCCAGCGTGACGAAGCTGCCCGCCGGCGCGGGCGGCCCGGCGGGCGCCGAGGCGGCGAGGGGCGTGCGCAGCGATCGACCTTCCATGGGGCACCGTCCAGGATTGCGGCACCGGGAGCCGCAGCGCGCGGCTCCCGGCGCGAAGCCGCGTCTACTTCAACAGGAGCATGCTGCGCGAGAGGCGACCGCTGTCCGTCGTCAGCGTGTAGCGGTAGTGGCCGCTCGGCGCCGGCAGCCCCGCGTCGGTGAGGCCGTTCCAGACCACGCGGTGACTGCCCGCCGCCTGTTCGCCCTGCAGGAGGGTGGCGATCTGCCGTCCGTCGACCGTGAAGACGGCAAGCGCGACCGGTCCCGGCTCAGCGAGGCTGAACTCGATCTGCGTCGTCGGGTTGAAGGGATTCGGGTAGTTCTGACCGAGTCGAGCGGCGGCCGCCAGCGGCCCGGCAGGCGCGTCCACCTCGCCGATGACCTCCCAGACGATGTTGTCGTAGAAGATGCCCGAGCCCACGTAGTTCGTGGCGTTGTTGGCGAAGCCGATCTGGAGGATCTGCCCGACGAGGTCGGGGTCGATCGAGATCGTCAGGGAGTAGCCGCCCCAGCTGGTCGGGATCGCCGTCATGTCCACGGTGAGGAAGTTGGTCAGCGCGTAGCCGTTGCTGGGGTCGAGGGTCTTGATGAAGGCCAGGGCGGTCGAAGCGCCCGCGATATTGCCCCGCTTGGCCTGGAAGGCGAAGCGCCAGACGAGATCCACGTCCCCTGCCGCCACGACCTGCTCCTGGAAGACGTTGGACTCGATGAGCCGGCCAAGGGCATGGTCGGTGTTGTTGTAGTCGCTGAAGACGACGAGCTGCTGGGCGCCCTGCTCCGTGCCGCCCTCGCCGGCCGCGACCGCGCAGAAGGCGGCGCCGGTGTTCGGGGCGGGGAAGGGGCCGTAGCCGTAGAGGTAGGTTCCCCCGGCCGTGAAGACGTTGCCGTAGACCAGCCAGCCGTCGTCGGCCAGGGCGCCGGTGTCCGACTGGACGAGAGCCTCGAAGTCCTGGGCGTAGGGCGCCAGCGCCAGACCAGCGGCGGGGAGCAAGCTGATCAGGAGGGCGGCCGCCACGCCCGCGATCGCTCGCATGCGCATGTTCCGGCCTTTCGTTGGGGGGCAAGGGCCCCGTCAGAGAGAGAACTTGACAGCCACGTGGGTAATCCTACACTATGTTCGGCATCCGAACAAAGGGTTTTCTCCGTGGCCAAGGCCTGCAGGCTGCGCTGCGGGGAGTCGCCAGGCGCCGGGAGCCGAGCCCCATGGGAATCCTCAACTTCCCCGCCGACTTCGCCTGGGGCGTGGCCACCTCGGCCCAGCAGATCGAGGGCGCCGCAGGGGCGGACGGGCGCGGGGAGTCGATCTGGGACCGCTTCGCGACGGAGCCGGGGCGCGTCCTCGACGGCTCGCGGCCCGATCCGGCCTGCGATCACTACCGTCGCTGGCGCGAGGACCTGGAGCGGCTGCGCTGGCTCGGCGTGAACGCCTATCGCTTCTCGACCGCCTGGCCACGCGTCCTGCCCACCGGCCGCGGCCCCGCGCATGCCGCCGGCCTCGACTTCTACTCGCGGCTGGTCGACGCGCTGCTGGGCGCGGGCATCACGCCCTACCTGACGCTCAATCACTGGGACCTCCCGCAGGCTCTCCAGGATGCGGGTGGCTGGCCCGCGCGCGCGACGGCCTTCGCCTTCGCCGACTACGCGGATCAGGTGGCCCGCCGGCTCGGCGATCGCGTGCGCTTCTGGGTGACCCACAACGAGCCATGGTGCGTGGCCACGCTCGGCTACGAGGAGGGCGCGCACGCACCTGGCGGCCGCAATCCCCAGGACGGCCTGCGCGCCGCTCATCACCTGCTGCTCTCGCACGGCCTGGCCGCCGAACGGATCCGGGCCGTGGCGCCGGGAGCGCAGGTGGGCATCGTCCTCAATCTCTCGCCGGGCTGGCCGGCCACGGACAGCGAGGCCGACCGCGACGCCGCGCGGCAGTTCGACGGCCTCTTCAACCGCTGGTACCTGGATCCGCTCTTTCGTGGTCGCTATCCGGCGGATGCGATTGCCGACCGCGTGCGCCGCGGCCACCTGCCCGCCGGCGAGCTGCCCTTCCTCGCCGAGGGCGATCTCGCACGCATCAGCGCGCCGCTCGACTACCTCGGCGTCAACTACTACGGCCGGACGATCGTGACCGCGGGGCAGGACGGGCAGCCGCGCGCCGTGCCTGCGGCGCCGCCCGCCGAGCTGACGGAGATGGGCTGGGAGGTCCATCCCGAGGGCCTGGCGTCCGTCCTGCAGCGCCTCGTGCGCGAGTACGCGCCGCCGGCGCTCTACATCACGGAGAACGGGGCTGCCTTCGCCGATCCCCCGGCGGCCGGCGGTCGCATCGCCGATCCTCGGCGCGTGAGCTACCTGCGCGAGCACCTCGTCGCGGCGCACCAAGCCCTCTCGTCCGGCGTGCCGCTCGCCGGCTACTTCGCCTGGACGCTGCTCGACAACTTCGAGTGGAATCAGGGCTACACGAAGCGCTTCGGGCTCTTCGGCGTCGACTTCGCCACCGGCGAGCGCACGCCCAAGGATAGTGCCTTCTGGTATCGCGAAACGATCGCCGCCCAGGCCGTGGCTGCTGGCGCAGCACCCTGAACGGCAAGGAGGAAGCCTTGACCATGGAACCGATGTCCTCGCCGCGTCGCCGCTTCGCCGGCGTCCTCTGGCTCACCCTCCTCCTCGCGCTGGGCGCGGGCACCGCCGGCGCCCAGGCGGTGCGCGTCGTCTCGGATGGGGGCGGGCAGCGCCTGCAGGTCGACGGCCGCGACTTCATGGTCCTGGGCATGAACTGGGACTACGTGCCGATCGGCGAGAACTACAACTACAGCCTCTGGAACCAGCCCGATGCGCTGATCATCGACGCCCTCGCGCGCGAAATGCCGCTCCTGCAGGAGCTCGGCGTCAACGCCATCCGTCAGTACGTGGGCATCCCCCCGCGCTGGCTGGCCTACATTTACGAGCACTACGGCATCTACACCGTGCTCAACCACACGATGGCGCGCTACGGCTACACGTTGGACGGCGTGTGGATCCCCAGCGTCGACTACTCGGATCCCCGCCTGCGCGCGGCGGTCAAGGCCGAGATCTTGGCCCTGGTCGAGGAGTATCGGGGCACGCCCGGCCTCCTGATGTGGCTGCTCGGCAACGAGAACAACTACGGGCTCAGCTGGTCCTCCTTCGAGATCGAGGCCCTGCCGGCCGGCGAACGCGAGGCGGCGCGGGCCCGCCATCTCTACTCGCTGTTCGGCGAGATCACGACGGCGATCAAGCAGCTGGACGGCAATCACCCAGTGGCGATCGCCAACGGCGACATCCAGTACATCGACATCATCGCCGAGAAGTGCCGTGACCTCGACGTCCTCGGCACCAACGTCTACCGCGGCATCTCGGTGCGTGACCTCTTCGACGTGGTGCGCGAGAAGCTGGGCATCCCGGTGCTGCTCACCGAGTTCGGCGCCGATGCCTACAACGCCCGCACGCTGAGCGAAGACCAGGCCACGCAAGCCCGCTACCTGGTCGGCCAGTGGCGAGAGCTCTACGAGCAATCCGCGGGCAAGGGTCGCACGGGCAATGCCATCGGGGGACTGGTCTTCCAGTGGAGCGATGGCTGGTGGAAGTATCGCCAGGAAGAGCGCCTGGATGTCCACGACACGCACGCTTCGTGGCCCAATGGCGGCTACGTCGAGGACTACCAGGAGGGCGAGAACAACATGAACGAGGAGTGGTGGGGGATCACGGCCAAGGGCCGCCCCGACCACCGCGGCCTCTACGCGGTCTACCCGCGGGCGGCCTACTACGTCCTGCGCCAGGCCTTCGCCCTCGATCCCTACGGGCCCGGCACCGATCTGGCCGCCATCGCCGCGCACTTCGGGGCCATCCGTCCGCTCGCGGCCGAGGTGCAGGCGCGCGGCGACCGCGCGGCCCTGGCGAACGAGACCGGCGATCGCGTCCGCCTCGCGGGCCTGCGCGTGGAGATGGAGACCTTCAACACGGGCGGCGAGCGCACGAGCACGCCGCCCGCAGGCCAGCTGGGCGACGGCTACCCGGCCTTCCGCGGCTTCGACCACCTGCAGTCCTTCTACCTCGACGCCGAGGCGCGCCCGGCCGAGAGCGTGCAGGGTAGCGTGTCGGTGAACGTGCTGGGCAACGTGCCCGTGAATCCGATCAACGAGATCTTCTACGAGAACCGTGGCCGCGCGCGCACGGTGAACCTGGGCGGCGAGGAACTCGCGCTCGAATCGCTGGAGCGGGTCCGCGTTCACAACGCCGCCCTCAGCTGGGACGACCGCTGGTTCCAGCTTGCCGGCTTCTACCGCACGGGTCACCTGCACTGGGGCTTCGAGGGAGACTTCTTCGGCCTCTACCGGAACGCCTACTACGGCGAGAACATCGACATCTACAACGGCATGGCGCCGCTGGGCGTGGAGATCGCCGGCAAGCGCCAGCTCGCGGGGCTGAAGCTGGCCTTCGGCCCGCAGCTCTGGTGGGGCGCGAACCCGGCCGTCCTCCTCAAGCTCCAGCGCCAGCTCGGTCGCCTGAGCACTACGGTGATCTACCACGAGGACATCGCGCCGCAGTCGGCGGTGAACTCCTCGATCGCCATCCCGCTGCCGGAGACGCGCAAGCTCGCGCTGCAGATCGCAACGACGCGCGGCAAGCTCGGCATCGAGCTGGGTGGCCTCTGGGCCGGCAGCACGAAGCTCGACCAGACCTTCCAGATTGCCGACGAAACGGCGACGGGCTATCGCATCCTCCAGGACACGGTTCGCGACAGCGACACCTTCGGCGTGAAGGCCAAGCTGACCTTCGCGCATGGGCGCTGGCTCTGGTACGGGCAGGGCGCCAGCATGGGCCTGGTCGCCGACGCCGGCCCCACCGAGGTGATCACCTACACGGGCTGGTCGCTCAAGGACACCGGGTCCGGCAACCAGCGCAATCTCCTCACCGGCTTGACCGTCGCATTCGGCGACTTCCAGTTCGGACCGAATGTCCTGTGGCAGAAGCCCTGGGTGGGACCGATGCCCGGCGACGTGCCGGCCCCCGGTCGTCCGCGCAACGTGCTCGATGATCCGTTCGCCGTGCGCGCCAACCGCGAGACCGTCGGCGCCGAGCTGCTCATCACCTACGACCCCACGCCGGCCACCTGGTTCTGGGCCTGGGACAACGAGGTCCGCGAGGACGCCCGCCTGGCCGCTTCGCTCGGCTTCGTCTACCGCGACCAGAAGACGACGCAGGACGCTTCGAACTTCGTCGCCGAGGACGGCAGGACGATCTACGCCTTCGCGGCGGCGCCGCCCGCGCAGTCGCTCTGGGAACTGCGCTCGCGCATCGCCTCGCGACTGGGCGCGCAGACGCGGCTCGTGGCGAACGTCTACGGCGGGATGGTGGAGCCGAACGGCTGGGATCCGACGGCGGCGAACGAGGTGCTCAATCGCTTCATCCACCGCTACGGCGCCGACGCGCGGATCACGCACGGTCCGCTGGCCTTCGCGAGCTTCCTGAAGGTCGACGACTGGGGGCCCTACGACTACCACCGGGATTTCAACCTGACCTATCCGCTGCAGCTCATGGGCGATCTCAGCTACACGCTCGGCGCGCCGCGCTGGTTCGGCTACCCGCAGACTCGCTTCGGCGTGCGCGCGAGCTGGCGCTCGCTGGATGTCTACTCGCCGCGCTACAGCCCGACGGGCGGCGATGCGCTGGCCGGCTACCCGAACGGTTCGGAGTGGGAGATCGGGACCTACCTGCACCTGTCGCTCTAGCGAGGCACAGTCCTAGCCGTAGACGCGCACCCAGTCGACGAGGAGGGTCTGGGGGAACTGCGTCGACGCGTCGGGGGCGCCGACAAAATTGCCGCCCACGGCCAGATTCAGGATGATGAAGAAGGGGTGGTCGAAGACCCAGGGTGCGCCCGCCGGCAGGTCCGCCGGCCCGCGCCGCTGGTAGACCAGGCCGTCCACGAGCCAGGTGATGCCCGTGGCGTCCCACTCGACGGTGAAGACGTGGAAGTCGGCGTCGAAACCGTTGCCGGGCAGGATGAAGTGCCCGGAGATCGCACTGCCGCCCGAGTAGCCGGGACCGTGCAGGCTGCCGTGCACGGTGTTCGGCGCCTGGCCGCGGTACTCCATGATGTCGATCTCGCCGCAGGCTGGCCAGCCGACGGTCTCGTAGTTGTTGCCCAGCAGCCAGAAGGCCGGCCAGAGGCCCCGCCCGACGGGCATCTTCAGCCTCGCCTCGAAGCGGCCGCGCGCCTGTGCGAAGAGGCCGCGGGTGTTGATGCGGCCGGAGGTGTAGGCGCTTCCCTCGTAGCTCTCCGCGCGGGCGACGATTGCCAGGTTGCCCGCGCCGTCGAGGGCGACGTTCTCCGGGCGATCGGTGTCGTACTCGAGCTGGTCGTTGCCCCAGTCCGTGCCGATGTCGAAACGCCAGCGGCTGGCAGCGGGAAGCTGCCCGGCCGGACCGTCGAACTCGTCAGCCCAGAGCAGTTTCATCTCGCCCGGCTCCGTGTTCGAGGATGAGCAGCCGCCCCCGGCCAGGGCGAGGGCCAGCGCGCTGCCGAGGAGTGCCGGCCGCAGCAATGGCGCGCTCATGCGCCGCTTCCCCCGGCGACCCGCCCGGGCGCCGCCTCGACCGCAGCCAGCAAGCGCGAGTCCGCGAGCGCCTCCTTGAGTACCATCGTCGCGGCGCCGATGGCCACGGCAGGGGGGCCGAGCTCGCTCGTGCGCAGCTCGGCGGCCGCCACCAAGCTGACCAGGGTGCGCCGCCGGACGGTCTCGCGCACGGGGGCCAGAAGCAATTCGCCGAGGCCGGCGAGATCGCCGCCGAGGACGACCATCGAGGGATTCATGAGATTGAGCAGTCCCGCCACGGCGATGCCCAGGGACTCGGCGGCCTCGGCGGCGACGCGGCGCGCAAGCGGATCGCCGGCCAGGGCCGCGCTCTCGATGTCGGCGCTGGTGAGGGGACGGCCCGCCAGGCTGCTCGTCGGGTGCTCGGCGAGCAACTCGCCGGCGCGATCGACGAGCGCCTCGGCGCCGACGAGGGTGGCCAGGCAGCCGCGCAGCCCGCAGACGCAAGGCTTGCCCTGCGCTGCGATCGCCAGGTGGCCGATTTCGCCGGCGACGCCGGTCGCACCGCGATAGACGTCGCCGTTGATCACGTAGCCGCAGCCGACGCCGGTCGCCACCTTGATGTAGGCGAAGTCCTCGACGCCGCGGCCCGCGCCCCAAGCGTGCTCGGCCAGGGCGCCGAGATTGGCGTCGTTGTCGACCATGAGCGGCGCGCCGAGACGCTCGCTGAGCGGTTCGAGGCCCAAGCGGCCGGTCCAGGCCGGCAGGACCACTTCCGACAGTCGGTCGGGCCGCGAGGGATCGACGGGGCTGGGCACCGCCACGCCGATGCCGACAAGCGGCCGCCTGCCGGCGGCTTCCTGCAGACAGGCCCCGCAGAGCTCGCCGATCAGGGCGCGCGCGCCGGGGGGATCCGTGCGCACTGGGTGGCCCTGGCTCCGCCAGGCGAGAATGCGGCCGCGCAGGTCGGTCAGCGCCACGCTCACGTGGTTGGCGCCCATGTCGACGCCGAGGATCACGGCGGCATCGTCACGGAACTCGAGGATGATCGGCCGGCGGCCGCCCCGCGACTCGCCGATGCCGACCTCGGTGACCAGCCCCGTCGGCAGCAGTTCGGCGATGATCTCGGAGACGGTCGAGCGCGACAGGCGCGTCTGCTGAGCGATCTCGGCCCGTGAGATGCGCTGCTGCTGCCAGACCAGGCGCAGGATGGCGTCCGCGAGCGGGCGCGGCCGATCCGGATCCTCTCGCCGCACGCCCTTCCATCGCAATCCGTTGTCGTTCACGCCGTCCTCGCTTCGATTGCCTCGCAGGCCTCGCGCGCCAGGCTAGCGGTGGAAGAGCACGTTGTCCACGAATACGGTGCGCGCATTGGGCGAGGAGATGACGATCTGCGCCAGGTGCGCCCGACTCTGCAGGGTGTAGTTCGCCAGCGGGATGTCGAGGACCGACCACTGACCGGGCACGAAGGCCGGATCCGTCGCCGCGTTGAACGTGAGCTCCGACTGGTCGATCGGCAGGTTGTAGATGCCGTCTTCGCCGAAGTCGACGAGCTTGACCCGGAAGATCGTGCCTTCCGGCGCCCAGACGTCCATGCGCACATGCGTCATGTCCGTGGCGTCGATGAGCTGGGAGACGAACTCGATTTTGGCATAGATGAGGCCGGTGTAGACCTTGGCGTGGTCGCCGTCGATGATGAAATCCGACACGGGACCGCACTGGCTCCAGGTGGCGCGCCAGGTGTCGACGGGCACGTCGGTGTAGGCGTCGCTGAAGAGCGAGATCACCTCCGCGGACGGCTCGGTGGGCGTGGGGGCCGGCTCGGTGGGCGGCGCGACCACCTCCAGGGCGATGCTGCCGACGACCGGGATCGTGTCGAGCTTGGCCGTGACCGTGGCGGTGCCGGCGCCCACGGCGCGGATCTCGGCGCCGGCGATCGCAGCGACGCTCTCGTCCGAGGAGAAGTAGTCGAAGTAGCGAGGCGAGTGCACGACCTCGACGTCCTGGCCGTTCACCGCGAAGGTGACGCCGGTCCCTTCGGCCGTCAGCGAGGCGCCCACGAAGGTCCCGACGCTCCGGCTCCCCATCGCCGGGCGCGGGCTGGTGATCGTGCCCAGGCGCGTGAAGCGGACCTCGTCGAACCAGAGGGTGAAGCCGAGATTGTTCTCGTGGCCTTCGGCGAAGAAGAAGAGCCCGCGCTCCAGCCCGAGACGCGCCGGATCGGGGATGGGCACGACGACCAAGGACCAGTCCGTGGTCAGCGGGATGGCCTGCCGCTGCGCCTCGTAGAGGGAGGTGCCCGTGTTGTCGTTGCCCAGGCCAGCGACATTGAGCGTCGAGTTGATGCTCGACTTGGCGTAGAAGACGAGGGCGTCGTAGCTCGAGAGGTCGCGGTAGTCGCTGCTCGTGAAGGCTCCGCCAGCGTAAGTGCCACCCTCCTCATCCGGCCCCGGGACGATGATCTTGAGCGAGGCGCTGCCCGCGAAGGCCACGCTGGCGTCGATGCTCACCGCGGTGAAGACCGAACCCTGGAAGGCCTGGTAGTCCACTCCGTCGCCGAAGGTGTCGGCGAAGACGACCGGGTCGTCGTTGATCGGGGCGAGCTTGAGTTCGGACAGGTCCCGCTCGCTGCAGCCGAGCAGGCCGCCCATGGCCATCAGGGCAAACACGCCAAGGGCAATCGAGAGAGTCTGGCGCACGGGAAGCCTCCGCGACAGAGGGCGAATGCACACGCGCAGGACCGGCGCGAGGGCCGGCTACTTTGTACGGATTCCGATCAAAGCTTGCTGCATTCCACCCAGCATGTCAAGCGCTTCGCCCGGACCGGCCGAGCGGGTCGGCGCCGGCTGCAAAGTCCTTGACATGAATGCCATTTCCGGATACTTAGTTCGGATATCGTACAAAGTGGAGTAGCCGCCCGCCAGGCGCCTGCCGCGTCCCAGCCGAGAGGTGGTCCAATGAGCGACTCCAGCCACGCGCGGACAGCGCCCGAGGACCGCATCCGCTTCTCGCAGCGGCTCGCCTACGGCGCCGGCGCCTTCGTCAACAACATCCTCGCGGCTGCCAGCGGCGGCATGATGATCGTCCTCAATCTCGGGCTCGGGATGAACCCGGCGCTGGTTGGCCTTCTGGGTGCCCTGCCGCGCCTGACCGACGCGATCACCGACCCGATCATGGGCTTCATCTCCGACAACACGCGGAGCCGCTGGGGGCGGCGCCGGCCCTACATCTTCTGGGGGGCGATCAGCGCGGCGCTGATCTTCGCCCTGCTCTGGCAGCTGCCCCGCGGGCACAGCGACACCTTCTACTTCATCTTCTTCCTCACGGGTTCGATCCTCTTCTACGGCGGCTACACGGTGTTCGCGACGCCCTGGGTCGCGCTCGGCTACGAGCTCACGCCGGACTACCACGAGCGCACCCGCCTGATGGGCACGCAGAACTTCATCGGCCAGTACGCCTACATCATCTCGCCCTGGTTCCTCTGGTTCATGACGAATACGGTGCTCTTCCGCGACCAGGTGGCCGGCGCGGCGGGGCTGGCGATCTTGGTCGGGTTGGTGGCGGCGGGGCTGGGCGTGCTCCCGGCGATCTTCCTGCGCGAGCGCATGCAGGACCTGGCCGCTCGCGAGGCCGCCGCCGCCAGGGCCGCTGCTTTGGCCGGAGGGGAGTCCGCGAGCTACCGCGGCGTCGGCGGCTTCTTCCGCAGCTTCGGCATCACCCTGTCTTCCCGTCCCTTCCAGAAGCTCTGCCTGGCGACCTTCCTCGTCTTCAACGGCTTCATCCTCATCTCGTCCTTCCAGTACTACGTCATCATCTACTACGTCTGCGGCGGCGACCAGGCGCTGGGGGCCAAGTACGCCGGCTATGCCGGCACGGTCGGCGGCCTGTGCACCTTCGGCGTCGTGGCGCTGATCGCCTGGCTGGGTACCAAGGTGGGCAAGCGCCGCGCCTTCTTCGTCTCGACGGGCATCTCGATGCTGGGCTACGCGCTGAAGTGGATCTGCTACAATCCCGAGCAGCCGCTGCTCGTGCTCCTGCCCGCGCCGCTGCTGGCCTTTGGACTCGGGGGGCTGTTCACGCTCGTGCCGGCGATGGTGGCCGACGTCGTCGACACCGACGAGCTGAAGACTCACCAGCGGCGCGAAGGGATGTACGGCTCCATCTTCTGGTTCATGGTCAAGCTCGGCATGGCAGCGGCCCTGGCCGGCGGCGGCTACCTGCTCAACGCGACGGGCTTCGATGTCGCGCTGGGCGGGGCGCAGGCAAGCCGCACGATCACGCTGATGCGCCTCTGCGATGCCGGCATTCCGGTGATCGCCTCGGCCATCGCGATCTGGGCCGTGGCGGCCTACCCGATCACGGAGCAGACCGCCAACCGAGTGCGCCGCGAGCTCGAGGAGCGGCGCGGCCGGGCGGAGGCGGCTCCCGCCGCCTAGCTGGCCGCTTTTTTCCTTGGATTCGGCGCCGAAATGCCCGATCATTGTGGACAGGTATCCATCCGCAGTCGCTGCGGCGGTCCCGACGACGAGGGCGGTCGAGGGACCGGGTGAGGTGGGTCTCACCGAATTCCGGTTCGCCCGGAAAAGGAGGTGGTCCAGTGAGTTCAGACTGTAGCGGCTTGGCGGAGGTGACGTCCCCGTAACCACGGGCCTTCCCCTCGTCACCGCTGACTTGGGAATCACCCCCGCCCGGCGGGGAAACCCAACGTCACCGATGCCGACCGATTCCGGGCCCCGCCATTCGGCGGGGCCCCTTCTTTTTCGGGACCGGCGACTTGCGCGGCTCGTCCACCTGTTCGATCCTGGGGCCTGCGATCGGAGGCCAGCATGCAGCGCACCTTCCACCACGACCGCGACGCCCTGCACGGCATGACCGTGGTCGTCCTCACGGCCGAGGCCGCCTACATCGGCCGCTGCGACGACCTGCGCGCGGATCGCATCCTGCTCCTCGATGCGGGCTGGCACCGCGAGGGCGAGGACCCGGGCACCCGCGCCGAGTACCTCGCCAAGGCCGCGGCCTACGGCGTCTTCCCGAAGGCGCTGCGCCTGGAGTTGCCGCTGGCGGGCGTGGAGTCCATCCGACTGCTCGGCGAGATCGCGCGCGAGGCGGGCGATGGCGCCTGAAGATGCCGCGCCACCCGGCCCTCGCCGCCCGCCGCCCTACAGCACCGACCCCGAGGTGCTGGCCAGCGAGGTGGAGATCACGGTGTACCGCGCCTCGGGCCCGGGCGGGCAGCATCGCAACACGACCGACAGCGCCGTGCGCCTCCACCATCCGCCCAGCGGCGTGACCGTGCTCGCCACCGAGCACCGCTCGCAGCTGCGCAACCGCAAGCTCGCGATGGAGCGGCTCGTCGCGCGCCTCGCCCTGCTCAACCACAAGCCCAAGCGCCGGCGGCCCACCGCCGTGCCTGCGGGCGTGCGCCAGCGCCGCCTCGAGGCGAAGCGCCGCCAGGGCGAGCGCAAGCGCCTGCGCGGCCGGCCGGGCGAGGACTGAGCCTAGACCGCGCGCTGCATCCAGCGCCGCGTGCGGAAGTACTGCCAGAAGATCAGGGGCGGGATCGCGAGCGCCAACGTGATCGCCCACCAGACCGCCGCGTAGGGCAGCTCGAGCACCCGCGCGACGAGGTAGACCCCCGGCACCTGCAGCACCCAGGTGTGCAGCAGGTTGAAGGCGAGCGGTACGCGGGTCTCGCCGGCGCCCGAACAGGTCATGTCGAGCATGATGCCGAGCCCGTTGAAGGGCAGGCCGAGCGCGAGCACGCGCAGGGTGGTGATCGTCGCCTCGAGCTCGGGCCCGCCGGGGAAGAAGGCGCGCGCGATCCAGGGCGCACCGATGAGCAGCAGCGTGCCGTAGATCGCCATCGCGCCCGCGCCGAACTGCAACGAGCGCAGCGCCACCGCCCAGGTGCGCTCCTGCTTGCCGGCGCCGAGGGTCTGGCCGATCAGGGCGGAGAGGCCGAGGCCCATCCCCACGATCAGCATGATGCCGAAGCCGGCCAGGCGCATGGCGACGCCGTAGGCCGCCACCACCGCCGTGCCGTAGACGGCGATCCAGGGCATCAGCACGGTGCGGCCGAGCGAGAAGGAGAAGGAACTCAACCCCGAGGGCAGGCCGATCGCCAGCATGCGGCCCATGCGTCGCCACGAGAAGGGCGGCCCGCCGCGCAGGCGCACGCGCACGTTGCCGCGCCCGCTGATGAAGATTACCAGCCCGCCGATCGAAGTGCAGGTGTAGGCGATGATGCTGGCGATCGCCGCCCCGCGCACGCCGAGGGCCGGCAGCGGCCCGAGGCCGAAGATGAGCAGCGGGTCGAGCACGACGTTGAGCAGGACGCCGCAGAGCATCAGGACCATCGACCAGCGCGGCTCGCCGACGCTGCGCAGCGCCGTGAACATCGTGTAGCTCGAGAAGTTGGCCGCGAGGCCGAGCAGCATGACCTGCCCGTAGGCCATCGCTTGATCCCAGGCCTCGGGCGTAGTGCCCACCAGGCGCAGGCCCTGTGCGAGGATCAAGTTGCCCGGCAGGCCCACCGCGAGGGCGAGCAGCACCTTGAGCAGGATGGCGTCCTTGATCGCGGCCTCGGCGCCCGCGTAGTCGCGCTCGCCGTAGCGGCGCGAGATCATCGCCACCGAGCCCGAGCCCGCCACCTGGTTCACCGAGGAGAGCAGCCAGTAGAAGGGGAAGAAGAAGGTGATCGCCGCCACGGGCGCGCCGGGCAGGCGGCTCACCCAGAGCATGTTGACGATGTCGTAGACCGAGGTGGCGGCGAAGCCGATCATCGAGGGCAGGCCCATGCGCGCGACCGCGCCGAGCACGCTGCCTTCGGTGTAGTCGGCCGGCGGCTTGACCCCTCCCCCCGGGCGGCTCACGCGTGGATGGCCCGCTCGTCCACCGCGAGCGCCGCCTCCTTGATCGCCTCTGCGAGCGTCGGGTGGGCATGGCAGGCGCGCGCGATGTCCTCGGCGCTGGCGCCGAAGGCCATCGCCACGGCGGCCTCGGCGATCAGCTCGCCGGCCAGCGGGCCGACGATGTGCACGCCGAGCACGCGGTCGGTCTCGCCGTGGGCGAGCACCTTCACGCGGCCGTCGATCTCGGCGATCGCCCGCGCGCGGCTGTTGGCTCTGAAATGGAAGACGCCCTTCTTGTAGGGCGTGCCGGCGCCCTTGAGGTCCTCTTCCGTCTTGCCCACGCCCGCCGCCTCGGGGTGCGTGTAGACGACACCCGGAATCGTGTCGTAGTTCAGGTGTGCCGCGCGCCCGGCCATCGCCTCAACGCAGGCGATGCCCTCCTCCTCGGCCTTGTGCGCCAGCATCGGCCCGGCGATCACATCGCCGATCGCGAAGACGCCCGGCACGCCGGTCGCGAAGTGCGCGCCGACGGGGATTCGCCCCCGCTCGTCCGTGGCGAGGCCGATGGCCGCAAGGCCCAGGCCCTCGGTGTTCGGCACGCGGCCCGTCGCGAGCAGCACGCGATCGCAGCGGATCGTCTCGCCGCCCTCCAGCGCCACCTCGGGCCGGCCCTTCACGAGCCTCGCGCCCGTGACCCGCGCGCTCAGCTTGAAGGCCAGGCCCTGCTTCTTGAGCAGGCGCTGCGTCTCGCGGGCGATCTCGAGGTCCATGCCGGGCAGCACGCGGTCCAGGTACTCGAGCACGGTGACCTTGGCGCCCAGGCGCGACCAGACCGAGCCCAGCTCGAGGCCGATGGCGCCGGCGCCGATGACGACGAGCTCGCCCGGCACCTCGCTCCAGGCGAGCGCCTCCGTGCTGGTGCCGATCCGGTCGCCATCCAGCTCCACGCCGGGGAGCGCGCCCGCGCGGCTGCCGGTGGCAATGATCGCGCGCTGCGCGACGAGCCGCTGCTCGCCGTCATCGCCTGTGACGAGCAGCCCACCGGGCGCCGTGAAGCGGGCCGCGCCCGCGTAGCGCGTCACGCCGCGGCGCTTGAACAGCTCGGCGATGCCGTCCGTGAGGCCTTTCACCACCGCGTCCTTGCGCGTCATCATGGCGGCGAGATCGAGGCTCACGCGCCCGAGCTGCACGCCGTGCTCGGCCAGGCCCGCCTTGGCCCGCGCGAAGTAGAGGCTCGATTCGAGCAGGGCCTTGCTCGGCACGCAGCCCACGCGCAGGCAGGTGCCGCCGAGCGCGGGCTCCTTCTCGACGCAGGCCACCTCGATGCCGAGCTGCGCCGCGCGCAGGGCCGCCACGTAGCCGCCCGGCCCGGCGCCGATGATGACGAGATCGTGCCGCTGGATCTCCATCCCAGTCCCCCTAGATCTCGAGCAGGATACGCGTCGGTTCTTCGATGGCGCTCTTGATGTGCTTGAGGAAGCCGACGGCCTCGCGGCCGTCGATGAGCCGGTGATCGTAGGTGAGGGCCACGTACATCATCGGCCGGATCACGACCTGCCCCTCGCGCGCCACGGGCCGGTCCTGGATCGCGTGCAGGCCGAGGATGCCGCTCTGCGGCGCGTTGACGATGGGCGTCGAGAGCAGGTTACCGTAGATGCCGCCGTTGGAGATGGTGAAGGTGCCGCCCGTGAGCTCCTCGAGCGTCAGCTTGTTCTCCTGCGCGCGGCGGCCGAAGTCGGCGATGGCCTTCTCGATCGCCGCGAAGCCGAGCCGCTCGGCGCCCCGCAGCACCGGCACGACGAGTCCCTTGCCGCCGCCCACCGCGATGCCGATGTCGAAGTAGTCGTGGTAGACGACCGTCTCGCCCTCGATGCGCGCATTGACGGCGGGGACCTCCTTGAGCGCCTCCACCGCCGCCTTCACGAAGAAGGACATCAGCCCGAGCTTGACGCCGTGCCGCGCCTGGAACTCCTCCTGCAGACGCCGGCGCAGGTTGCCGACGGCGCTCATGTCCACCTCGTTGAAGGTGGTGAGCAGGGCGGCCGTCTGCTGCGCGGCGACGAGGTGCTGCGCCACCTTGCGGCGCAGCGGGCTCATCGGCACGCGCTCCACCGTTCGCGCACCAGCGGGCGCCGGCGGCGCCTCCAGGTGACGCAGCACGTCCTCCTTGAGGATGCGCCCGCCGGGCCCGCTGCCGGCCACGCTGCCCGGCGGGAAGCCCTTCTCGGCCATCAGGCGCTCGGCTGCGGGCATGACCGGCGCCGTCCCAGGGGGCGGGGAAGCCGGCGCCGCCGCCCGCGTGGGCGGGGCCGGCGCAACGGGCGCGGCCGCGGGGGGCGGCGCCGCGGCCGGCACTGCCGAGGTGGACGCCGGCAGGCCGGCGGCCAGCTCCTCGAGCTCGGCGATCGCCTCGCCGACCGTCGCCGTTTCCCCGGCCTGCTTGAGGATGCGCGTCAGCCGGCAGTCGACCGGCGCCGGCACCTCGCTCGTGATCTTGTCCGTCTCGATGACGACGAGATTGGCCTCGCGCGCCACGCTGGCGCCCTCGGCGACCAGCCACTCGCTGACCAGCACCTCGCTGATCGACTCGCCGAAGGAGGGGACCTTCAGTTGCACGACATCCGCCTCTGGCTGCGCCCGTGGGCGCGAGATCAGTTCCGGGCAAAGGCCGCCTCGAGCAGGCGCTCCTGCTCGAGGCGATGGCTGCTCGCGAAACCGGTGGCCGGGCTGGCCGAGGCCTCGCGCGAGATGCCCTCGAAGGGGTGCGCACCCCAGAGGGTCGTTCCGAAGCGGGCGAGGAGGTGTTGCCAGGCGCCCATGTTCTCCGGCTCCTCCTGCACCCAGTAGACGGGCGTCCTAAGCGGGTAGGGCAGCAGCGCCCGCTGCAGCGCCTCGTCGCGCAGCGGATAGAGCTGCTCCAGCCGCAGGATGGCCACGTCGTCGTGCCCGCGCTCCGCCCGCGCGGCGGCGAGATCGTAATAGACCTTGCCCGCGCAGAGCAACACGCGCCGCACGGGGCGCTCCGCCGGCAGGACGTCGGGGATCACGCGCTTGAAGCCGCCCCTGGTCAGCTCGGCCAGGGGGGAGCTGCAGGCCGGCAGGCGGAGCAGGCTCTTGGGCGTCATCACGACGAGGGGCTTGCGCCAGGGCCGGAGCACCTGCCGCCTCAGGACGTGGAAGTACTGGGCCGGCGTGCTCGGCTGGACGACCTGCAGGTTGTCCTCCGCGCAGAGACTCAGGAAGCGCTCCAGCCGCCCGCTCGAGTGCTCGGGTCCCTGCCCCTCGAAGCCGTGCGGCAGCAGCAGGGTGAGCCCGTTGAGGCGGCCCCATTTGTCCTCGGCGCTGGAGACGAACTGGTCGATGATCACCTGCGCCCCGTTCGCGAAGTCGCCGAACTGGGCCTCCCAGAGCACGAGCGCGGCCGGGTAGTCCAGCGCGTAGCCGTACTCGAAGCCGAGCACGCCGGCCTCCGAGAGCGGGCTGTTGAGCAGCTCCACCGGGGCCTGATCCCGCGCGAGGTTCTGGAGCGGGTAGTAGGGGACGCCCGTCACCTGGTCGACGAGCCCCGCATGGCGCTGGCTGAAGGTACCGCGCACGCTGTCCTGGCCGCTGAGGCGAACCGGGTGGCCGGCGACGGCGAGGCTGGCGAGGGCCAGGCTCTCGGCCGCCGCCCAGTCGAGAGGCCGCTCGCCGGCGGCCATCGCCGCGCGCTGTTCGAGCAGGCGCAGCACCTTGGGATGGGCGTGGAAGCCCTCGGGCAAGCGGGTCTGCGCCCGCAGCAGCTCGCCGAGCTGCTGGGCGGGCAGGCCGGTGGGCACCTCGGGCGCGTCCTCGTCGGCGCCGCCGAGGTAGCGCTCCCAGGCGGCGCCGCGCGGGCGAGCCTGCGGCTTCAGCGCGGGGCTGCGCGCCTCGCCGTGCTCGCGCTCGAGCAGGCGGCGGCGGGCGGCGGCGATGCCGTCGGCCATCGCCCGGTTCGTGCCGCCGAGCCGCAGCAGGTGCTCCAGGTAGCCCTCGCGCACGCTGGGGCGGCCGGCGATCGCCCTGACCATCAGCGGCTGCGTGAAGGCCGGCTCGTCGCCCTCGTTGTGACCGTACTTGCGGTAGCAGTACATGTCGATGACGGCGTCGCGCTGGAACTCGCGCCTGAAGTCGAGCGCGAGGCGCACGGCCTGGGCCACGGCTTCCGGGTCCTCGCCGTTCACCATGAAGATCGGCACCTGGAGCAGCTTGGCCACGCTGGAGGCGTAGGTGTTCGAGCGCGCCTCCCGGGGCTCGGTCGAGAAGCCGATCTGGTTGTTGACGATGACGTGCAGGGTGCCGCCCGTCCGATAGCCGGCGAGCTCGCTCAGGTTCAGCGTCTCCTGCACGATGCCCTGCCCGGCGAAGGCGGCGTCCCCGTGGATGAGGATCCCCAGCCCTCGCCGCCGCTGGGTGTCGCCGTAGCGGTCCTGCCGCGCGCGCAGGCGGCCGAGCGCGATGGGGTCGACGAACTCCAGGTGGCTCGGGTTGAAGCAGAGCGAGATGCGCACCTGGCGCCCGCTGCTGGTGATCCAGCGCCCCGTGTGGCCGACGTGGTACTTCACGTCGTCGCGTCCGAGATGCGCCTCGGGATCGAGGTCCTCGAAGAGGCGGAAGATCTGGCGCATGCTCATGCCGATGATGTTGGCGAGCACGTTGAGCCGGCCGCGGTGGGCCATGCCGATGACGATCTGCTCCACGCCCTGTTCGCCGGCCTGCGTGATCGCCAGGTCGAGCAGGGGGATCAGGCTCTCGCCGCCTTCCAGGCTGAAGCGCTTGGCGCCGAGGTACTTCTTCTGCACGAACTCCTCGAAGAGCACGGCGTCGGTGAGCTTGATCAGGATGCGCATCTGCTCGAGCGGGGTGAGGGACACGCGGCTCCGGCTCGTCTCCAGGCGCTCGCGCAGCCACTCCTTCGAGACGACATCGTCGATGTGCATGTACTGCACGCCGAGGGAGCGGCAGTAGGTCTCGCGCAGGCGATCGAGGATCTCGCCGAGGCGGAGCTGACCGCCCGCCTCGCCGCCCAGGCTGCCGGCGGCGAAGCGCAGGTCCAGGTGCTCCTCGCCCAGCCCGTAGTAGGCGGGCTCGAGCTCCGGGTGGGCCGGGCGCGGCAAGCCGAGCGGATCGAAGCGGCCGATCAGGTGGCCGCGCACGCGATAGGCGCGGATGAGCTGCTCGACCCGGCTCTGCAGGGCGATGGCCGCGGCGGCCTCGGCCCCGAGCGCCGCCGGCCCTTCGCTCGCGGCGAAGAGGACGCGCCGCGCGAAGCGGGGCCCGAGGCTGAAGGGCTGCAGGCCGTACTCGGCGTCGAGCGCGGCGAAGTGCGCCCGCCAGTCGGGATCGACGCTGGCAGGATCGCGGCGGTAGGCGACGTAGAGCGCTTCGAGAAAGGGCAGGTTCGCGGCGCCGGTGGCGGGCTGTCGGTCCGGATGCTTGGACATGGGAGCTGGGGCGTCTCTCCTCGCACTTGGCGGCAGCGCCCGCCGCGGCGGGCTCATTAAAGTCCCTCCGCCCGCTGGCGGCCAGTGCTCAGTCGCTTTTTCCGCGCTGGGTTCGCGTTGCGGAGTCCTGGGCCTCCTTCGCCGAGTCGAGCGCCCAGCGCAGGTAGTCCGGCAGCACGGCGCTCGCGGCCACCGCGATCCCCTCCGGCACCTGGTAGGGATGGAGGGCCGCGAGGCGCGCCAGGCAGTCGGCGGGCCGCAGGGTCTTGGCGACGAGGAGCAACTCCGCGCTGCGCTCGAGCGCGCCCTGCCAGCGGTAGACGCTCAGGAGCCCGGGCAGGAGCTGCACGCAGGCGGCGAGGCCTTCGCTGACAAGCGCCTCGGCGATGCGCTCGCCCTCCTCCCGCGCAGGGACCGTGCTGAAGACCAGGTAGAGGGCCGCCTCAGGCGCGGCGACGGGTGCCGTCATCTCCATCCGCCACCTCCTCTTCGCTGTCCACCGCGGTCTCGCCGGTCAGGCGAAAGCCCAGGCGCAAGGCGACCACGCTCTCCGGCTCGCCGCCGAGCAGCGCGACCAGTTCGGCGGCCTTGGGCGCCGCGTCCTGCACGGCCAGCTCGACGAGGACCGCGCTTGCGGGCAGCGCCGCGCCGCCCGCCTCGCGCGCGAGCAGGGCCTCGGCCGCCGCGAACTCGCCGAGCGCGACCGGTCGCAGGGCGAGCAGCGCGGGCCGCAGCTCCAGCGTGCGCAGTTCGCGCTTGCGCTCGCGCCGCAGGGCGATGCTCGGCCGAGCGAGCAGCGCCGCGCAGCGCGCGGCCAGCGCCTCGCCCGTGGGGCCGGCGAAGCGCACGAGGAGCCGCGCGGCCGCCAGGCGGCTCGCCAGGCGCGCCGGCTCCTCGCGGTAGGCCGCGAGCAGGGTGAGCCCCTCGGGGAGGGCCGGCTGCAGGCGTTCGATGAGAGCGGCCGGGGCGATGTCGGCGCGCAGCTGCATCTCGATCTGCTCGGCGAGGCCGGCCATGCCCAGGGGCAGCGCGGGCGTGAAGCTCAGCAGGGGGTGCGGGTGGAAGCCCCGGCTGTAGGCCACCGCGAGCCCCGCGCGTCGCAGCGCGCGCGGCCAGACGCGCAGGAGCCCGAGGTGGCTGAGCAGCCGCGCGCCGCCCGTCTTCGCGTAGACGAGCCGGTAGCTCACGGGCGCCAGGCTGAGCGGCGCCGGTCGGGCGGCGGACAGGGCGACCAGCTCGGCCTGGAAGTCGATGCGCTCGGCCTTCATCGCCGAGAGATCGCAGGCCACGCCGCAGTGGTAGCAGACCAGCGGCTTCGCCTGCGCCTGGGCGGCAGCGAGGCTCTCCGGGTGGACGATGGCGCCCTTCGGCTTGCCGCAGGGGGGCGAGAGACGGTCCTTCAGGCTGCGGCGGTACTCCAGGGCCAGGAAGTCCTTCGTCACGCCGGGGTCGACGTGATCCCAGGGCAGCGCGGCATCGACGGGCAGGGTGCCCAGGTAGCGCCCGGGTTCCAGGTCCAGCTCGGCCATCGCCTCCAGCCAGAGGTCGAAGCGGAAGTGGTCGTCCCAGCCGTCGAAAAAGCAGCCCTTGGCGTAGGCGCGCTCGATGAGCTCGCCGACGCGGCGGTCGCCCCGGCTGAGCACGCCCTCGAGTGCGCTCACCTCGGGATCGTGCCACTTCAGGCGCAGCTTCCGCTGGCGGGCGAGGCCGATGAGGAGGCGCTGCTTCCCGGCGAGGGTCTCCATCGTGTCCATCGCCGCCCACTGGAAGGGCGTGTGCGGCTTGGGGACGAAGCTGCTCACCGAGCAGGTCACCTGGGCGGGTCGCTTGCGCCCGGGCAGGCCGCGCGCGACGGCCAGGCAGCGCGCACCCGTCTCGACGATGCCGGCCACGTCGTCCCGTGTCTCCGTGGGCAGGCCGATCAGGAAGTAGAGCTTCATGCTGTCCCACTTGCGCGAGAAGACACGCCGCGCGCTCTCGAGGATGTGCTCTTCGCTGACGTTCTTGTTGATGACGTCGCGCAGGCGCTGCGTGCCGGCCTCGGGTGCGAAGGTGAGGCTGGTCGCGCGCACCTGCTGGAGGTCGTCGAGCAGGGCCTCCGGCAGGCCGTAGGCCCGCAGGCTGGAGACGGCCAGGCTCACCTCGCCCTCGTGGGCGAGGCGCTCGACGAGCTCGCGCACGAGGGGCACGATCGCGCTGTAGTCGGCGGTGGAGAGGCTGGTCAGGCTGACCTCGTCGTAGCCGGATTCCCGGAGGCCGCGCAGCACCGCGTCGACGACCGCGGCCGGGCTCCGCTCGCGCACGGGCCGGTAGATCATCCCCGCCTGGCAGAAGCGGCAGCCCTCGGTGCAGCCGCGGGCGATCTCGATGCCGTGGCGGTCGAAGATCGCGCTCGCCTCGGGGATCGGCGTGTCGGTGGGGAAAGGGAAGCGGTCGATCTCGGCCACCTGCGCGCGGGCGATCGGGTAGGGCAGCGCGGGGTCCGCCGGCGGGACCACCACCGCGAGCCCCGTGTCCGGCTCGACGCGCGTCGCATAGAGCGCGGGCAGGTAGCGCCCGGGCGCGCCGGCCAGGCGGCGCAGGCGCTCGCTGCGCGGCAGGCCGAGCCCGCCGAGCGCCGCCCAGTCGCGCATGAGCCGAGGCAGGGCCTCCTCGCCGTCGCCGAGCACGAAGCAGTCGATGAAGGGCGCCAGCGGCTCGGGCTCGAAGGCGACTGGCCCGCCGGCGACGACGAGCGGGTCGTCCTCGCCGCGCGCCGCGCCCCGCAGGGGAATGCCGCCGAGCTCGAGCATCAGCAGGATGTTCGTGTAGGTCAGCTCGTATTGCAGCGAGAAGCCGACGAGATCGAAGGCGGCCAGGGGCGTCGCGCTCTCGAGGCTGACGAGCGGCAGAGCGGCGGCGCGCAGCTCGGCCTCCATGTCGGGCCAGGGCGCGAAGACGCGCTCGGCGGCGAGGTCGGGCGCCTGGTTCACCAGCGAGTAGAGGATCTTGAGCCCGAGGTGGCTCATCCCGATTTCGTAGAGGTCGGGGTAGGCGAGGGCGATGCGGCTCGTCAGACCGAGCGGGTCCTTGACGACCTGGTTCTGCTCGCCGCCGGCGTAGCGGCCCGGGCGCAGCACGCGTCCGATGATCTCGCGGTAGGGGTGGCCGGCAGGCAGCATCGCGGTTCCCTGGTTGGAGGCTGCCTGCTAATATACCCGCCGTCGCCGGCCGGCGGAACCCCCGGAGCTGCGCATGTCGAGTGCGATCAGACCCTTGGCTCTCCTTTGCGGCGCGCCCGCGAGGCGCGGATGACGCTGCCTCTGCGCCCGGAGCTACTCGCCGAGATCGCGGCCTGCGCCGCCCGCGTGGCGGCGCAGGGCTGGGCCGAGGCGGGCGCCGGCAACCTCTCGCTGCTCGTGCCCCCGGGGCGGCTCACCCGCCCCGTCAGCGACGGCGAGCGCTTCGAGCCGGGCTGGCCGGCGGACTATCCGCGTCAGCTGCCACCGGGACACCTCCTCGTCGTGAGCGCGGCCGGGGCACCGATGCGCGCGCTCGCCGCGGAGCCCGCCGCCCATCTCGCGCTGCTCGGCGAGGGCCCGCGGGGGCTCTTTCGCCTGCGCGGGACCCCGCCGCCAACCAGCGAGCTAGCCTGCCATTTCGCTGTCCACGCACGGCGGGGGCGGCCGGGTGCGCTGCTGCACGCGCACGCGGACTTCCTCATCGCGCTCAGCCTGCTGCCCGGCCTGGCCGCCGACGGCGCGCTGGAATCGGCCCTGCTCGGCCTGATGCCGGAAACGGCGGCGATGCTGCCGGGCGGTTTCGTCCGCCTGCGCCCGGCGGCGCCGGGCAGTGCCGCCCTCGGCCTGGCCAGCGCGGCGGCCCTGGTGGAGGGCGGCGCCAGCGCCCTGGTCTGGGAGCGCCATGGCGCCCTCGCCCTGGGCGAGTCCCTCGGGCCGGCCCTGGACCGGCTCGAGGTGCTCGAGAAGGCCGCCCGGATCTGGTGGCTGGCGCGGCGAACGGGTGAGGATCCCCTCGACGCGCGGGTGCCGATGGGACCCGATCCCCCCACTACAAACCTGAAATAATCGCCGCCTGCTGCTCGCGCCGGATGCAATGCGTGCGAAGAAGTGATACGCTGCCTCCGAATTCCAGCCGAGGAGGGAAGTTCATGCGAAAGCTTGCGCTCCTGTTCCTGCTGGCGCTCGTGCTCGTCGTGAGCTGCGCCAAGCTGCCCGAGAAACCCGCGGCGGTGCGAGGCGACATCGCCTATGTCCGCATGATCGCCAAGGACGCGATTCCGGCGGCCTGGGGCCGTCTGGTGGCGGTCAGCAACAGCGCCGACTTCGGCCACATCTTCCAGCTCTGGTTCGAGGACGAAGGCGGCGCGGTGCGGGTGGCCTTCTATGACATGCGCACCAACAGCTTCCAGAGCGAGGGACGCCTCATCCCCCGCAGCCAGGAGGGTGTGCGATGACGAAGCTCGTCAGTGTGATCAGCCGCGTGCTCTTCGTGTTCGCCTTCTTCCTCGCCGGCCTGGCGGTCTGGGAGAAGCTCGCGAATCTCCTGGGTCAGACCCTGTTGCGCACCTACACGCCCTCGCGTCTGCTCGAGCTGTCCGCGGTGATGCTGCTGTTCGTCATCGCCCTGCAGCTGCGCGAACTCAAGCTGGGCGGCGGGCGCTAGGCGCAACCCGGAGGCAATCCCGCACCTGCCCCCGGGGGCGGGTGCGGGCACAGAGGCGAGGCCTGCGACCCTCGGGCGCCCTTGGGTTGGCGTCCCTCGCGACGGCGATCGGCGTCACGCTCGGGGACAGGCTGCTGCCGCTGGTGGAGCGCTGGGGTTCCTGCCCGAGGCGATGGCACCTGACCTGCCGCGCCGACCCATTGACAGTTGTTGCCTATCCAGGCATGATTCAGCGCTTTCACGATCTCGGGGCACTTACCCCGAGTCGCACTCCGCGCCACGGCCGCCGGACGCTGAGGATCCGGCGCCAAGGAAGAGACATGGCCTACCAGGTCGCTTGGTCGGAGCAGGGCGTCCTCGTCGCGATGGCGGGGGATGTCGACATCAAGGAGTTGAACGAGGCCAACGGTCGCCTGCACGGAGATCCGCGCTTCGACGGCATGCGCTACCAGCTCTGGGACCTGCTCGGCGCCAGCCTCGGCTCCATCACCCGCCGCGAGATCGAGCAGCCCAGCGCGATCGATCTCGTCGCCGCGCGGATGAACGCGCGAGTCAAGGTGGCCCTGGTGACGGTCTCGCCGCACGACGTCCAGATCTCCGAGCACTACGCGGCGCGCTCGGCGAGCCTGGGCTCGCCCTGGGAGATCCGCATCTTCTCGGACCTGGCCGCGGCCCGGGCCTGGTGCCTCGAGTAGCTCCTCGCGGCGCGGTGCCCCTCGCCTCCGTGCCCGCGGCCCGTTGACGCCGAGCGGCGCGCCCCCTATCCTCGCCCCTTCCCGCCCTTCAGCAAGGAGTCGCGATGAGCGAGCACGACTACTGGCGCATCTTCCCGCGCATGCCCCGCCGCGTGCGCATCGGCGACATCACCGTGCGCGACGGCTTCCAGCACCTGGAGCGGTTCATCTCCACGCGCGCCAAACTCTACTACCTCGAGGAGCTGATCTTCGCCGGCTGCCGCTCGATCGAGGTGACGAACCTGGGCAACCCGCACCTGATGCCGCAGTTCGCCGACGCCGAGGTCCTGCTCGCGCATCTGAGAAGCGAGGCCTTCCGCAAGCGCTGCGCGAAGCGCGGCATCGACATCGACGAAGTGGTGACCACGGCGGTGACGATCCGCGAGACGGGCGTGGACCGCGCGGTCGAGCTGGCGGCCCAGGGCGTCGGCCCGGATCGCCTGCTCATGATGGTCTCCACCGAGGAGGAGCACCACTTCGCCAACTCGGGTTGCACGCTGCCCGAGTACTGGAAGGAGTGCGAGCGCTCGATCCGCAAGGCCCACGACGCTGGCATGACGATGTGCGGCACCGTGAGCACGATCTGGGGCAGCCCGATCGGCGGCGCCACCAAGCTCGAGGACGCGCTGGAGTTCACCCGCCGCTGGCTGGCGATCGGCGCCGACGACATCGAGCACGCCGACCACGACGGCAGCGCCTCCGCGCCCGATGTCTACCGCTACTTCGCGATGACGCTGGACGCGCTCCCCGACACCAGCCTGCACATCGCCCACTTCCACGAGACCAAGCGCGTGGCCGCCGCCTCCGTGCTCGCGGCGCTGCAGGCCGGCATCACGCAGTTCGAGGCGACCCTCGGCGGGCTCGGCGGCCAGCCGGCCAACTTCCTCGACGACTCGCCCGTGCCCGGCACCGGCGACTACTACTATGACGACCCGCGCTACGTCGGCCTCATCTGCCTGGAGGACCTGCTCGTCATGGTGGACGAGATGGGCATCGCGCACGGCTGGAACGTGGACCGCGTCCTCAAGCTCGGCCGCCAGCTCGACAAGACCGTGGGCTTTCGCACGCGGGCCGAGGCGCCGATCAACGGGCGCACGCTGAAGGAGGGCCACCCGCGCTTCGCGCGCCCGGGCCTGGCGGCGCGCAAGGCCAAGCTGGGCGAGCAGCCGGGGCAGAAGCTGCCCGCCGACTGGCCGGCCGAGCTGGCGCTGCCGGCGGAGGCGAAGGCGCAGCGGCGCTGATGCTGCCGGCCAACATCCTCGCCAGCCGCCGCGGCCGCCTGACGGCCTTCAGCCTGCTGTACCTGAGCGAAGGCATCCCCTTCGGCTTCAGCGCCACTGCACTCGCCACCTACCTGCGCCAGTCGGGGATCTCGATCGCCGAGGTGGGGCTCTTCATCGCCTCGCTCTACGCGCCCTGGGGCTTCAAGCCGCTCTGGGCGCCGGTGGTGGACCTCGTCAACCTGCGCCGCTTCGGCCACTACCGGGCCTGGATCGTCTTCGCGCAGGCGATGATGATCCTCACGCTCGCCCTCGTCTGGGCCGTGGACCCGGGCACGAACCTGAAGCTGCTCACGCTGCTGATCGTCGTCCACAACATCTTCTCGGCGACGCAGGACATCGCGATCGACGCCCTCGCCGTGAACGTGCTGCCCGAGCACGAGCGCGGCGTGGCCAACGGCTTCATGTTCGGGGCGAGCTACCTGGGCCAGACCCTGGGCGGCAGCGGCGCGCTCTTCATCGCGGGGCGTTTCGGCTACGGGGCGACCTACCCCTACGTCTGCGGCCTGCTCGCGCTGCTGCTCGTGGGGGTGTCGTTGCGTCTGAGCGAGCCGCAGCGGGCGCTCGCGGCGGCGGCGGAGGCCGTCACGGGGCGCCTCGCCGTCCTCGCCGCGATCGGCGCGCGGCTGAGGACCTACGCGGTCGAGCTCTATCGCGGCTTCTTCCGCTCGGGGCGCGGGCCCCTGCTCGGCATGGTCTTCGCCGCCGTGCCCAACGGCGCGCTCGCCCTCGGTCTCGCCCTCGGCAACACGATGCAGGTGGATCTCGGCCTCAGCGAGGAGCAGATCGCGAGCCTGGGCGTGCAGAGCACGGTGCTCGCCGCCCTCGGCTGCGTGATCGGCGGCTGGGTGAGCGATCGCCTCGGCCACCGCAAGATGCTCGCCCTCTGGTACGCGCTGACCACCCTGCCCACCTTCTGGCTCTCGGGGCAGTTCACGGGCGCGAGCGGCATGGCGGGCGTGACGGTGCAGAGCTAAACGGGCGTGTCGCTCGTCTACAGCTTCTTCTCGGGCCTGATCTCGGGGACGAACATCGCCGTCTTCATGGGGCTGACCAGCCCGCTCGTCGCTGCGACGCAGTTCTCCGGCTACATGGCCCTGCGCAATCTCACCTACACCTACTCGAGCGCCTGGCAGGGCCGCCACGCCGAGCTGCACGGCTACCTGGCCACGCTGCGCCTGGACGCCTGGATCGCCTTCCTGCCCATCCTGCTCATTCCCTTCCTGAAGCCACGCCGGGGCGAGACACCGGGGCCTGCTGCGCCCGCGCCGGCGGATCCCGCCTAGCATGATCGCCGGCGCCCCCGAGCTGCCGCTCCGGCAGCGGGCCATCCTGCGCTTCTGGGCGCCCCTGGCCGCGACCTGGCTGATGATGGCCGTCGAGGGCCCCGTGCTCGCCGCGCTCATCGCCCGCCTCGCCGAGCCGAAGCTGAACCTCGCCGCCTACGGCGTCGCCTTCGCCTTCGCGATCATCGTCGAGGCGCCCGTGATCATGATGATGAGCGCAGCGACGGCCCTGGCCGGCGCGCCCACGGCCTACCGCCGCCTGCGCCGCTTCAACCAGGCCCTGATCGCGCTGATCACGGTGACGATGCTCATCATCCTGATCCCGCCCGTCTTCCGCTTCATCTTCGCGGACCTGATCGGGCTGCCGCCCGCGGTGCAGCGGCTCACGCACCGCTCGCTCTTCATCCTGCTGCCCTGGCCGGGGGCGATCGGCTACCGGCGCTTCTACCAGGGGATCCTGATCCGCCACGGCTACACGCGGCGCGTGGCCTACGGCACGATCACGCGCGTGGCGGCGATGCTGGCGACGGGCCTCGCGCTCTACTTGCACGGCGGCATCGAAGGGGCCTGGCTGGGCGCGGCCGCGCTCTTTT
>VGXI01000019.1 GCA_016873475.1 bacterium
TCGCCGGGTGCGTAAGACCGGATGTCGCCATAACAACCGGAAGGCTCCCACGTGGCAAACAGCCATGGGAGGGGCACCGGGGAGTCTCAGAGGGCCTTCTTCAGCACCCTGCTAGTCCTGGATGCTGGCGCCAAGATCCAGATCAAGGAGCCGCGCTCTCCGCAGGAATTCTGCCTGAGCCTTGAGTGCCATCCTCATGCCCCCGCGTGCGGGTATCCTGAGCGCGAATGGCTGCACGTGGGCTACCTATGGGCGACCCTAAGGCTCTACGCATGCGGAACATCGGTCAGGGACGCATCCTTGGGCACGATCAAGTCCCGCTACTAGCCGCCTGTCGCTGCCTCGTCAGCTACTGCCGGCCTGCTTGCAGCCCCCATCGGCGCCGGCGCCACCCGCCACCGGGGGCGGGCACCCCCTCCGCGCCGATCTTTCGCCAGGTTTGCGTTTGCGATTCCAGAGCGGCAAGTCTATGTGATACTGCCGAGCCGGAAGTGGACGGGCCGGGCCAGGGCGCTGCCGCCCATGGCAGCCTCGCCCGACACGCCCAGAACCACGCGATCCGCGGCCATCGCGGCGCGCCGAGAGGAGGCAGGAGGTCACATGATCAGGTTCTCCGAGAGGCAGCTCACGGCGCCGAAGCAGATGCGGCCTGTGTTCCTCGTGGCTGCCTGACAGAGTGACTTCCGGAAGACCTAACCGGAGAAGAAGACCGAGGAGCTGTGCGTCGAGGCCTTCCGGATGATGGCCATCGAGAACCAGCTCAAGGTCGACGGCACCCGGGAGCTGAGGCGCTACATCCACAGCTGCTACTACGGGCACACTGCCGACTACTTTGGCGACCAGCTGCTCGGCGAGGCGGTCATCCACGACCGGCTCGGCCTCGATCCGCTGGGCCACATCTACACCGGCCACTACGCGCTCATGGCCCCGCGCTACTGGAAGACCTTTGGCAAGTCCTCGCCCGCCTTCCGGCGCACGATGTCCAAGATCGCCGTCAAAAACCGCGGCTACGCCTGCTCGAATCCCTTCGCCCAGGCGCCGGCGCGGAACACCGTGAAAGACGTGGAGATCCCCCCCATCGTCGCCGATCCGCTGCGCTTCTACGACGCCTGCCTGATGAGCGTGGGCGCCTCCTGCGTGCTGCTCTGCGGGGAGGCCACGGCCTACACGCTCTCGGACAACCCGATGCGCTTCTGGATCGCCGCGGGCAGCCACACGCTGCGCACGGCCGATCGTCGGCGCATGGAGATCCCGCTGCTGCCGGCCGAGCGCGAGAGCGCCGCTGTCAAGCGGGCCTACAGGAAGCTCCCCGGCACTGAGAAGACCGAGCGCTACCCGGGCTTCACGGGCTTTCTCGCGGCGCGCATGGCGGCCTTCTACGCCTACGGGATGTCCGGCGTCGTCGACCCCTGCGAGGACCTCGACCGCGTCGAGTTGCACGACGCCTTCACGATCTCCGATATCCAGCCTGTCGGGCGGCCTCATCGGCTCGGGGCACGCCGTGGGCGCGACGGGCATCATGCAGGTCGCCGAGGTGTTCTGGCAGCTCCAGAACCACTGGGCCTACTTCCACGCGCGGCTGGAAATGTGGAAGCGCTTCGGCAAGGAGAAGCCGAAGGGCTTCGTCAACCTGCAGGTCCCCCGCGCGAAGCGCGGCTTGGCGATCAGCCACGCGGGCGTCGGCTCGCACGTCACCTGCTCGATCCTCATGCACCCCAGCGCGGTGATCAAGAAGTAGGAGGGGGACCATGGCCAAGCACGAATTCGAGTTCAACAACCTGAACCCGAGTGCGACGGTTCTGCGAAGCCTCGAGCCGATGGTCATCGAGAAGCCGCGCGCGCCCATCCACATCCACACCTACGGCGGCGAGGCGGCCTTCTTCAAGGGCCTCGCCAAGGGTCGGCTGATGGCGACGCGCTGCGAGAGTCGCACGTGCCAGGTCGCCGGCAAGGACAGGCACTTCTGCTTGCCCCCGCGGGTGTATTGCCCGGACTGCCTGGAGGCGATGGCCCGGCACGACATCACCGAGCTGGCGAGCAAGAAGGCGAAGATCCACACGCACATCACGGTGGCCCACCCGGCCGCCTTCAACCGCATGCTCTGCGCCGCGCTGCTGCTCGCGTCGATCTTCGCGGGGGCGGGCTGCGGCGCCGGCCTCGGTGGCGGCGGCGCACTCGAGCGCGCAAGCGAGCCCAACCCGCGCGTCATCGCCTTCTACTATCCTTGGTACGGCACGCCCGAGCGCGACGGCGAGTACCGCCACTGGGCGCACGCGCAGATGGGCGATGTCACCCCGCGCCGGCACTACCCCGGCGGCCGCGACATCGGCGCCGATTACTTCCCGGCGGGTGGCTGCTATTCCTCGAAGGACCCGCTGGTGCTGCGCCGGCAGATGGCGCAACTCGCCACGGCCGGGGTCGGCGCGCTGTGCACATCCTGGTGGGGCGAGGGCTCCTTCGAGGACGAGGCCCTGCCCGGCCTTCTCGACGCGGCGGCCGCGGCCGGCTTGCGCGTCTGCTTTCACCTGGAGCCGCTGCCCGGCCGCGACGCGGCGCTCTCGCGGCAAGGAATCGCTTCGCTGCTCGCGCGTTTCGGCACGCATCCCGCGCTCTGGCGAGAGGAAGGCGGCGGACGGCCGCTCGTCTTCGTCTACGACTCCTACCTGTCGCCGGTGGCCGAGTGGGCGCGCTTGCTCACCCCCGGCGGCGACCTCAGCATCCGCGGCACGGCGGTGGACTGCGCGGTGATCGGTCTCTGGGTCGAGGCGCGCCACGGCGAGGAGCTGGCCCGCGGCGGCTTCGACGGCGCCTACAGCTACTTCGCCACCGAAGGCTTCACCTACGGCGCGACCGCAGCGAACTGGCCGGCGATGGCCGCCTTCTGTCGCGAGCGCGGGCTCTGCTTCGTGCCCTGCGTGGGCCCCGGCTACGCCGACCTGCGCATCCGGCCCTGGAACGGCGCCAACCAGCGCGAGCGCGAGGACGGCGCCACCTACCGCCGCCTGGCCGCGGCCGCGCTCGCGGTGTCGCCGCCGCTCATCGGGCTCACCTCGTGGAACGAGTGGCATGAGGGCACGCAGATCGAGCCGGCCGAACCGGCCGCCACGGGGGACTTCGTCTATCGGGACTATGGAGAGCTGGGACCGGAGGGCTATCTGCGGCTCACGCGGGAGTGGACGGTGCGCGTCCCGACCGATCCCCCGCTCCGCTGCAGGGGCGCGGCGGCCGCGCCCTAGTCCGCCTTGCGCGCGAAGACGAAGCGATCGCGGCGCGCGTAGTCCTGCTCGAGCTCGACCGCCGCGAGCTCCGCCCCCACGAAGAGCGCCTTGACCGCCGGCCCCTGATCGGCGCCGATCTCCACGGCGAGCAGGCCGCCGGGGACGAGCCGCCCCGGCGCCTCCGCGGCCAGGCGGCGGTAGAACTCGAGCCCGTCGTCGCCCCCGTAGAGGGCTTCGGGCGGGTCGTAGTCCGTCACCTCGGGCGCGAGCAGGGGCGCCTCGTCCGGCCGCACGTAGGGCGGGTTGCTGACGATGAGATGCACGGGCGCGCCGTTGTCGGCAGGCAGGCCGTCGACGGCCTGGAAGTCCACCCGCGCGGCGACGCCGTGGCGCTTGGCGTTCGCGGCGGCGAGAGCGAGGGCGGCCGGCGCAATGTCGCTGGTCCAGATCGTCAGGTCGGGACGCTTGGCGGCGAGGCTGACGGCGATCACGCCGCTGCCCACGCCCAGCTCGAGCGCGCGCAGCGGGTGGTTGCCGAGGCGGCCGCCGCCCAGCGGGAAGTCCAGGGCCAGCCGGGCCAGCGCGCGCTCGACGAGCAGCTCCGTCTCCGGGCGCGGGATGAAGACGCCGGGCGCCACCGCGAAGCTGAGCCCGCAGAACTCGACGTCGCCAAGGATGTGCTGCAAGGGCTCGCGCGCGCGGCGCCGGCGCAGAAAGCCGCGGAAGGCGGCGCGATCCTCGGCCGTCAGCTCGCGCTCGTACTGCAGGTAGAGGTCCAGGCGCGAGAGCCCGAGCACGCGGCCGAGCAGGCACTCGGCGTCGTAGCGCGCGTTCTCGACGCCCGCGGCGGCGAGGTAGTCGGCGGCGGGGCCGAGCACCTCGAGCAGCGTCCAGACCGGCTCGGAGGCCTGCGGCAGCCCGTCGTTCACGCGTCCTCCGCCGCGAGCAGCTTCTCCTGGACGTCGAGCTTGAGGGCGTCCATCAAGTCGTCGAGGTCGCCGTCGAGCGCCGCCGGCAGGTTGTGCGTCGTGAAGCCGATGCGGTGGTCGGTGATGCGGCTCTGCGGAAAGTTGTAGGTGCGGATCTTCGCCGAGCGGTCGCCCGTGCCCACCATGCTGCGGCGCTGGGCGCTGATCTCGGCGTCGCGCTTGCTCTTCTCCAGGTCGTAGAGCCGCGCGGCGAGGATCTTGAGCGCCTTCGCCTTGTTCTTGTGCTGGCTCTTCTCGTCCTGGCAGCTGACGACGAGCCCGCTGGGCAGGTGCGTGATGCGCACGGCGCTGTCCGTGGTGTTCACGCTCTGCCCGCCGGGGCCCGTCGAGCGGAAGACGTCGATGCGCAGTTCGTTCGGGTCCAGCTCGACCTCGACCTCGTCCACCTCGGGCAGCACGGCCACGCTGGCCGCGCTGGTGTGAATGCGCCCCTGCGACTCGGTGGCCGGCACGCGCTGCACGCGGTGGACGCCGGACTCGTACTTGAGCCGCCCGTAGGCGCCCTCGCCGCGCACGGCGGCGGTGACTTCCTTGAAGCCGCCGGCCGCGCCCTCGCTGACGCTGAGCACCTCGATGCGCCAGCCCCTGCGCTCGGCGTAGCGCGAGTACATGCGCAGCAGATCGGCGGCGAAGAGGCCGGCCTCCTCGCCGCCCGTGCCGGCGCGCACCTCGAGGATCAGGTTGCGGTCGTCGTCGGGATCGCGGGGGATGAGCAGGCGTTCGAGCGCCTCGCCGAGCGCGGGCAGCTCGGCCTCGGCCGCGTGCTTCTCGGCCACGGCCAGCTCTTTCAGCTCGGGGTCGGCGCCGTGGAGCAGCGCCTCTGCCTCCGCCAGGCCATCCTGCAGCTCCAGGTAGCGGCGGCCGGGGCGGGCGACGGCCTGCAGGTGCTTCAGCTCGCCGCCCACCTCCTTGGCCAGACGGCGGTCGCCGAGGACGGCGGGGTCGAGCATCCGCCGCTCGAGTTCCGCGAGCCGCGCCAGCAGCTCGCGGATGCGCGGACCGAGGTCTCTCATTCGGCGTTCACCTCGCGGCGGGGCCGCGTCTCCTCGTCGTCGGCGCTCTCCGCCTCGTCCTCCTCGTAGTGCAGGGGCGGCGGCGAGAAGTCGGGCTCGAGGGCCGGCGTCAGGGCGGCCAGCTCCGCCGGCTCGAGGCAGGCGGACAGCGCCCGCAGCGCCACCTCGCACTGATCGCGGTCCGGCTCGCGCGTGGTCAAGCGCTGCAGCCAGAGGCCGGGCAGCACGATCGGCCTCAGCCAGCGGAACCAGCGCTCCTGGGCGCTGAGCTTGATCAGCTCGTAGGAGAGGCCGCCGATCACGGGCACGAAGGCGATCCGCAACAGGCGCTCGCCCACGCTCTCGGGTCGGCCCAGGGGCATGAAGACGAGGATCGAGACCACCATCACGAGCAGCAGGAAGCTGGTGCCGCAGCGCGGGTGCAGGCGCGCGCTGGCGAGGATGCTCTCGGGCGTCAGCGGCCGGCGCTGCTCGTAGCAGTTGATCGTCTTGTGCTCGGCGCCGTGGTACTCGAAGACCCGGCGCATGTCGCGCATGAGGCTGATCGCCCAGATGTAGAGCAGGAAGATCGCCAGGCGGAAGATGCCGTCGACCACGTTGAAGGCCAGGCTGCCTTCGGTGCCGGGCGTGAGATCGGTGAGCACGAGCGGCAGGTAGAAGAACAGGCCGAGGCCGAAGACGAAGGCGAAGACCATCGTCAGGCCGATGCCCAGCTTCTCCTTGAGGCCGTTGCGGGGCTTCTCCTTGCCGGGTTCCGCCGGCGGCATCGCCACCTCGGCCGAGTAGCTGAGGATCCGCATGCCGAGCACCATCGTCTCGACGAGGCCGATGGCGCCGCGCAGGATGGGCACCTTGGTCAGCTTGAGGCGGTGCAGGACGCTGCGGAAGGGCTCCTTCTTGAGCGCGATCTCGCCCGTGGGCGTGCGGACCGCGCAGGCGACGAAGTCGCGCCCGCGCATCATGACGCCCTCGATGACCGCCTGGCCACCGACCGCGAAGCTCTCTCTCTCTTCGGCCCTCATGCCTCTCCGCTCGGCTGGATCCCGCGACCGGGACCGCTAGCAAACGGGCGCGCCCCCCGCGAAGGGGTCGCGCCCGCTGAATTCCCGGCAGCTAGCCCTGCTTGTCGAGCTGCTTGCGGTAGTCCTTGAAACGCTTCTGGAATCGCTCCACGCGACCGGCCGTGTCCACGAGCTTCTGCTTGCCCGTGTAGAAGGGGTGGCAGGTGGAGCAGATGTCGACGCGGATCTCCGCCTGCGTCGCCCGGGTTTCGATCACGTTGCCGCAGAGGCAGATCACCTTGCAGGCCACGTAGTCGGGGTGGATTCCGGCTTTCATGGCGACATTCCCTCCTTGCCGACCGCGGGGCGCTGAGGGCCCCGATGGGTCAGGCGTTCATGGACTCCAGGAACTTCTGATTGGTCTTCGTCTTGGCCATCTTCTCGAGCAGGAACTCCATGGCCTCGACGATCGGCTTGTCGTTCAGGAAGCGGCGCAGGACCCAGATCTTGTTGAGCACCGCCTCGGGCAGCAGCAGCTCTTCCTTGCGGGTACCGCTGCGGAACATGTCGATGGACGGGTAGACGCGCTTGTCGCTCAGGCGCCGGTCGAGGATGATCTCGCAGTTGCCGGTGCCCTTGAACTCCTCGAAGATGACCTCGTCCATGCGGCTGCCCGTCTCGATGAGGGCCGTCGCGATGATGGTCAGGCTGCCGCCCTCCTCGATGTTGCGCGCGGCGCCGAAGAAGCGCTTGGGCCGCTGCAGCGCGTTGCTGTCGACGCCGCCCGAGAGGATCTTGCCCGAGTGCGGCACGACGGCGTTGTGGGCGCGCGCCAGACGCGTGATCGAGTCGAGCAGGATCACCACGTCGTGGCCGTGCTCGACCAGGCGCTTGGCCTTCTCGATCACCATGTCGCTCACCTGCACGTGCCGCTCGGCCGGCTCGTCGAAGGTGGAGCTGATCACCTCGCCTTGCACGTTGCGCTGCATGTCGGTGACTTCCTCGGGCCGCTCGTCGATGAGCAGCACGATCAGCTTCACCTCGGGGTTGTTGGCGCTGATGGCGTTGGCGATGTTCTGCAGGAGAACGGTCTTGCCGGTGCGGGGGGGAGCGGTGATCAGGGCGCGCTGGCCCTTGCCGATCGGCGTCATCAGGTCGATGACCCGGGTCGTCAGGTCGGTCGCCTTGAACTCGAGGTTCAGCTTCTCCTCGGGATAGAGCGGGGTCAGGTTGTCGAAGAAGACCTTGGCCTTGCCCTTGCCCTCGCCCGGGGCCACGTAGTTGATCGTCTCCACGCGCAGGAGGGCGAAGTAGCGCTCGCTCTCCTTGGGCGGCCGGACCTGGCCGGAGACGGTGTCGCCCGTGCGCAGGTCGAACTTCTTGATCTGGCTGGGGCTGATGTAGATGTCGTCCGGGCCGGGCAGGTAGTTGTAGTCCGGCGAGCGCAGGAAACCGTAGCCCTCGGGCAGCACCTGGAGGACGCCCTCCGAGAAGAGGAAGCCCTTCTGCTGCGTCTGGGCCTCGATGATGCGGAAGATCAGCTCCTGCTTCCGCATACCGCTGGCGCCCTCGATCTCGAGGCCCTGGGCGATATCGGCGAGGTTGGCCACCGCCTCCCGCTTGAGCTGGGTGATGTCCATCACCGCCCCGCTGGCGGTCTCCCGATCGACGGTATCGGGATCGCTGTCCTTGCCGTTGGGGTGCTCCCCCATGTCCAGGTGCTGGGGCTGGCGGTGGTTGCCGCCCCCGCCGCCGCGGCGGCGCTCGAAACCGCGCCGACGGCCGCGCGAGGTCTTCTCGTCAGTTTCTGCTCTCAATGGGTTCACTCCGGGCGATCGAGAGATCGGGATCCCGCGCATGGGCGCGGGAAGGGGGAAAACGTCGCTGGATGCGATGGGATCGGGGACGGGCGTCCGGGTCGCGCCCTGGAGGGCGCTTCAGGCTTCTAAAGTTACCCGATCCGCTACAAGCTGTCAAGCGCGGCCCGCGCTGGCGGGCCGCTGGAAGCGGCGCTGGACGGCGGCCGCCGTCCAGCGCCTAACAAATTCCGGGCCAACTACTCGACGATGATGTCCTTGATCGCGTAGCCCGCCACGTCCTCCTGCACGAAGGCCGCCGAGAAGTTGCGCTGGGCGCCCGGCCTGAGATCCTCCAGCTCGGTGAAGGTCTCGCCAAGCGACAGGCCCGCCGCATCCTTCAGTTCGATGGCCAGCTCGATGTAGGGCACGGTCGCCGTGCCCTTGTTGATCAGCATACCCTTGATGAAGCGTCCGCTGACGCCCGCCTCGAGGACGGCGATGCCGCCCTTCTCGAAGATCGCCTTGCTGATCTTCTCCTCCTTGGCCTGCTCGGCCTTGGAGAGCAGGGGCGTCGGCGTCACGTCGGCGAGGCCCTTGTAGGTCGCCCAGTTGATGTAGGCGTCCTCATAGAGCCGCTTGTTCTCGACGAAACCGGCGTTGTCCCCCGCATTGTCCGCTGCGATCGCCTTCTCCTTGTAGCACTGCCAGAGGATCTGGAAGACCGCGGGGTCGGTGCTCGCGAGGGTCTCGTCGATGAACAGGCCCGCCTTGATCGCCTCGTCGTACTTGCCGGCCTTGTAGTAGCTGAACTGCATGTAGAACCAGGCCTGCTCGAGATTGGGATCGAGCTGGACGGTCATGTTCAGGTACTTGGCCGCTTCGTCGTACATCTCCGAGTTCAGGTAGGCGATGCCGGCAAAGAGCGGCACGTTGACGGTGTTGTCGTCCGTCACGCCCAGGTCGCGGCGGATGTCGGCCGCCTTCCCGTAGGCCTCGCCCGCGTAGACGTAGTAGTCGCGGTAGGTCTCTTCCTTGCGCTTGTTGGCGCGCAGGTTCTCGGCCTTGTCGAAGAGCACGCGGGCGAAGCTCTCGTGGGGTCCGAAGAGCTGGCCGAGCTCGCCCGTGACCGAGCGGTACTTGGTGAGATAGGGCTCGCGCGCCTCGCCCTCGCTCTCGATGTAGAGGTTGCCGAGCACGGCGGTGAGGGCGCGGGCCGTCTCCTCGCGCTTCTCGGCCTCGGTCTCCTTGCTCAGACCGATCTCGAAGTTGTCCACGGCCAGCGTCGCGTTGGCGAGGAAGTCCTCCTTCGCGTAGTTGCGGAGCTTCTCGGCCTTCGTCCAGTAGGCCTTGGCGAGATTGGTGTAGCCGGCCGGGTTCTCGGGATTGGCCTGGGTGGCCGTCGTGAAGTACTCGATCGCCAGCTCGGTCTCGTCCCGCTGGGAGGCTTCGACGCCGTTGTTGAAGACCTCGGCGAAGTTGTGGTCGATGTTCTGCTGGGCCATCTTCGCCCGGTCGGGCTTGAGCTCCGCGGCCTTGCGGAAGTTCTCGTAGGCCGAGGAGTAGTTGCGCAGCATCGACTGGCTGAGGGCGCGGTAGAAGTAGGCCTCGCCGTCGTTGGGGTTGACCCGCAGGGCCTCTCCGCAGAGGGAGTCGGCCTCCTCGAACTCGCCCTGCTGGTAGCGCAGGATCGCGCTCGAGGTCTGCATCGAGTTACAGCCGATGGCGAGGGCGAGCAGACCCAGGAGGGCCACCGTCAGCGCGTGTCTCTGTCTCATCCCAGAACCGTCCTCCTTGGATCGAGGGGGATCCTACCCGCCGCCCCAGGGGCGACCGGACCGAGCGAATGCGTCTGTGATTGTGTTGGGGTCGAGGGGCGGACCAGCGCAAAGCTAGCGGCCACAAGGGGAAAAGTCAAGGCCGGCCCCGGCTAGAGGAGGCTCTCCGGGTCGACGTCGATCTCCAGGGCCAGGGCGCCGCTGCGGCCCAATCGCCGGGCGATGTCGGCGAAGAGCGGCGCCAGGCTGCGCTTCTGGCTCGCGTCCAGGCGACCCTTGACGAGGATCTGCTGCCGGAAGCGCTCCTTGAGCCGCGCGGGATAGGCCTCCACCGGGCCCAGAATCTCGGTCCGGCCCGGCGGCGCGCCACCGCCCGCGGCCGCTTCTGGCCAGCGTTCCCGGCAGGCCGCCGCCAGCCGGAGCGCCGCCTGCGCGGCCAGCTCCGCCTCGGGCGCGCTGACCAGCAGGGAGACGAGGCGCCGGTAGGGCGGGTAGCCCAGCGCCCGCCGCTCGGCCAGCTCCCGCTCGACGAGCGCGCCCAGCTCGCCCGCGGCCAGGGCCCGCAGGAGCGGGTGCTCGGGCGCGTAGCTCTGGACCAGCACGCGGCCGGGCCGCTCGCCCCGTCCGCTGCGGCCCGCCACCTGCTCGAGAAGTTGCCAGCTGCGCTCGGCGGCGCGGAAGTCGGGCAGGAAGAGGCCGAGGTCGGCGTCCACGACCCCGACCAGGGTGACCTCGGGGAAGTGGTGCCCCTTGGCGATCATCTGCGTGCCGAGCAGCAGGGCCGGCCCCGGCGCCGCGAAGCGGGCGAGGATCTCGGCGTGGGCGCCGCGGCGGCGCGTGCTGTCCAGGTCCATGCGGTGGATCGGCAGGCCCGGAAAGCGCAGGCCGAGCTCCAGCTCGAGCTGCTGCGTGCCGGCGCCCAGCAGCACCCAGCGCCGGCTGCCGCAGGCCGGGCAAACCGGCTCGGGCGCGCGCTCCTGGCCGCAGTAGTGGCAGATGAGCCGCTCGCGGCGCGAGTGGTAGACGAGCGGGATCTCGCAGCGCGAGCAGCGGCGCGTCTCGCCGCAGTCGCGGCAGAGGCGCAGGCGGCTATGACCCCTACGATTGAGCAGGAGGATCGCCTTCTCGCCGCGCGCCGCGCAGGCACCGATGGCCTCGGCCAGGGGCGCGGCGAGCAGGCCCGTCTCGGCGGCCATCGGCAGGACCTCGATCATGGGACGCGGTAACCCGGTCACCCGCTCGGGCAGGCTGAGCAGGCGGTACTTGCCGCGGCGGGCGTTGTCGAGGCTCTCGAGCGCGGGCGTCGCGCTGCCGAGCAGCACCGCCGCGCCTGCCGCCTGGGCGCGCAGCATCGCCACGCTGCGGGCGTGGTAGCGCGGCTTCTCGGTCTGCTTGTAGGAGCTGTCGTGCTCCTCGTCGATCACGATGAGTCCCAGGCGCCGGCAGGGCGCGAAGACCGCCGAGCGCGCCCCGAGCACCACCTGCAGGCGGCCCGCGCGCAGGCCCTCCCAGACGAGATAGCGCTCCCCCGCCGAGAGCCCGCTGTGGAAGACGCCCACGCCCTCGCCCAGGCGCGCGCGGAAGCGCTGGGCGGCCTGGGGCGTGAGGCTGATCTCGGGCACCAGCACGATGGCCTGCTTGCCGGCCGCCAGGCAGCGGGCGATGGCCTGCAGGTAGACCTCGGTCTTGCCGCTGCCGGTGACGCCGTGGAGCAGGAAGCGCGCGAAGCCGCCGGCGTCGAGGGCCTCGACCAGGGCCGCCAGGGCCGCGGCCTGGTCGGGGGTGAGGCGCTGGGATCGGTCGGCGGGCGGCAGGGGGGCCGGCGCCGGGGCGCGCGGGCGCTTCATCGGCTTCACGGGCAGCATGCTGCGCAGCACTTCCCCAAGGCTGGCCGCATAGTAGTCGGCGAGCTGGCGCGCGAGGCGGAGGAGCCCGGCGTCCAGCCAGGGCTCGGGGTCGAGCAGTTCGCCGACGGGCTTGAGCTTGGCCGGATCGGCGCGCAGGCCGGCCTCCAGCTGCGCGGCGGCCAGGGGGCCGAGGACGAAGCCCGTCTCCTCGCCGGCGCCGAAGGGCACGCGGACGCGGCAGCCCGGGGCGGGCAGGGGCATCTCGGCGGGCAGACGGTAGCTGAAGCTGCGGTCCAGGGGCAGCGGGAGCGCGACGTCGACGAAGCGCTCGCCCGCGGCGCCGCCGGCGGGTTCGCTCACGGCTCTCCTCGTCCTCGTCGAGGCGGCGAGGGCTAGCCGCGGGCGGGAGGCGCGCCGCGGCGCCTCTGTTCTCGCACGCCCGCCCGCGCGGCGCAAGGGGCCGCGCGGGCCGCAAACGGAAAGGCCGCCCCTCCCCGCGGGAAGGACGGCCCTCGCCGTGCACGCCGGGTGGCGGCCTACTGGCCGCCGGCCTGGATGCCCAGGATCTCCTGGACCCGGGTGATCAGCTTGTTGGGGCTGAAGGGCTTGGTGATGTAGTCGTCGGCCCCCACCTCGAAGCCCTTCTTGCGGTCGCCGTCGCGGCCCTTGGCCGTGAGCAGCAGCACGGGGATGTGCTTCGTCTCCGGCATTTCCTTGAGTCGCCGGCAGGTCTCGTAGCCGTCGAGCTTGGGCATCATCACGTCCATGACGATCAGGTCCGGCCGCTCGCTCACGGCTTTCTCGAGCGCCTGCTCGCCGTTGGCGGCCGTGACCACTTCGTAGCCCTCGGCACCCAGGCTGAAGTCCAGGATGTGGAGGATGTAGACCTCGTCGTCGACCACCAGGACCTTACCCTGAAACACGGCGACTCCTTTCCCTCGACTGCTCGCCCCCGCAGGGGCGCCCGGGCTCAGTCGAGCCCGGGTTGACTGTCCATGTCGTTATCGGCAGGCACGGTCTGCGCTGAAGGCCGGCCTGCGCCCGCGTCGCCCCGCAAGGGGCGCGGGCGATCCAGCTCCGCGTGCTCCGCGTGCAGGGCTGCCAGCTCATCGGCCTCGATCCAGGCCTTGTCGCGCAGCATCTGGAGGAACTGCAGCACCAGACGCGGATCGAACTGCCGGCCCGAGCAGCGCACCAGCTCGCGCGCCGCCTCGAACGGCACGTGCACCGGCTTGTACTTGCGGGGCGCGGTCATCGAGCAGTAGGCATCGATGATGGCGACGATGCGCGCGCCGAGCGGGATCGTCTCGCCGCAGAGGCCGTCCGGGTAGCCGTCGCCGTTGAACCACTCGTGGTGATGGAGGACGATCGTGCCCACGGCCTCCATCGCCTGGATGTCCTCGAGCAGGCGCGCCGCCTGGCGCGGGTGCTCGTGCAGCTTCTGCCGCTCGCTGGGGCTCAGCGGGCGGTCCTGCTTCTCGATGTCGAGGCCGATCTGGGCCATGGCGACATCGTGGAAGTTCGTCGCCAGGCGCACGTCGCGGGCCAGCTCCATGTCGGCGCCGGCGCGATCGGCCAGCTCCCAGGCGAGCAGCGCGGGGTCGACCTTGGCCGGCACGCGGCGCTGGCCGCTCTGGAGCAGGTCGCGCACGGCGCGCATCGCCCGGCGCAGCAGGCGGCCCGGGTCGCGCTGCGCCGCCGCCTCGCCGATCACGCGGCCGATGCGGTCGACGATGCTCTCGACGAGGAGCTGGTCCTCCTGCCGGAAGATCGGCGTCCGCCGCCGCGCGACGAAGCTGCCCACGCTGCGATCCTTGAAGTAGAGCGGCACCGCGACGAGGCTCGCGTCCGGCTCCACGGCGATCAGCGCGCCGCCGCGCTGCAGCGCCTGCGTGGCGACCTTGGCCGCCTGGAGCAGGTTCTCGCAGTCGTCGGTGGCCCAGTAGAGCTGCAGCTCCTCCGGCGTGCCGAGGAAGAGCAGGCAGTCCTCGGCGCGCGCGACGTGACCGATCCAGTCGACGGCCAGACGCAGGAACTCCTCCACCTCACCGCTCTGCTTGAGCTCCAGCGGCGTGCCTTCGAGCCCGAAGCCGTCGCGCGCGATCGGCAGGTCGAAGGTGAAGGTGGCGCCGGCGCCAGGCGCGCTCTCCACGCGAACGTGGCCCTGGTGCTGCTCGACGATCTCCTTGACGATCGCCAGGCCCAGCCCCGTGCTCTGGCTGTGGTTGTCGCCCTGGCCGCTGCCCTGGTAGAAGCGCTCGAAGATGTGCGGCTGCTCCTCGAGCGGGATGCCGACGCCCTGGTCGATGACCAGCACCTCGATCGCATCCTCGCGACGGCGCGCGCTGACGGTGATCGTCTGCCCGCTCGTGCTGAACTTGATCGCATTGCCGATCAGGTTGATCAGCACCTGGCGGATCATGCCGGGATCGGCGAAGACGGGCGGCAGCTCCAGCGGCACCTCGATGGCCAGGTGCATGTCCTTCTCCTGGAGGTGCACCTCCAGCGCCTGGGCGCAGGAGTCCACCACCCGGCGCAGGCGCACCGGGCGGCGCTCCATCACGCGGTTGCTGTAGTCCAGGGCGGAGATCTCGAGGATCTTGCCGGTCATGTCGATGAGGCGGTCGGCCTCCTCGCGGATGACGAGCAGGAACTCCTCCATCGCCTCGTGGTCGCCGCGGCGGACGTTGGCGAGCAGGGTGTCGACCGAGGCCTTGATCGCCGTGAGCGGGGTCTTCAGCTCGTGGCTGGCCACCGAGGCGAACTCGCTCTTGGCCTGGTTGGCGTAGGTCAGCTCGTCGACCTCGCGCTTGAGGTCGGCGATCTGCTCGGCGAACTCGTCGAGCTTCCGGCCGTGGCGCAGGGTGCTCATCATCACGCGGGCGGTCAGCTCGAAGGTCTTCTCGTCGCCGCGGCGGAATTCGCAGGGCGCCGCGCTGCCGACGACGAGCAGGCCCGCCGCCTCGCTGCCGCTGCCGAAGCGGACGGCGACGAGGGAGCCGAAGCCGGCCTTGGCCGCCATCGCCGTCTCGCCGAAGCGGGGATCGGCCGCGAGGTCGGACACGAAGAGCGGGGCGTTGAAGGGCTGGCTGCGCAGGAGGTTCTGGATCTCGACCAGCCAGGGGCGGTGGTCGTAGTTGCGGTCGGCGAAGCCGAGCACCGTGAGGTGGTCGTCCCCGTCGGTGTCCTGGAGCAGGAGGGCGCCGTACTCGGCGCGCAGGAGGAGCATCGCCTCCTGCAGACCCATGCCGGCCAGCTTGCGCACGTCGTCCAGCGAGCGCACGCCGAGAACGACCTCCGTGATCTGGCTGAGGTCGCGCAGACGGGCCCAGAGGTAGCGCTCGCGCGTGAGCCCGGCGCGGGCGGCGCGCTCCTCGCGCGCCAGGAAGAGCAGCAGCAGCAGCGAGACGACGCCGAGCAGGCCGAACTCCACGCGCAACGCGCGCGGCCCGACGACGGCGGCCGCCGCCAGCACGAGCGTCGCAATCGCGAAGACACCCATCCAGGAGCGGCGCAGCCGGCGCAGGAGCCGGCGCACGCGTCGGGTCGGCTCGCGCCCGGGCAAGCCGCCCTCGAGCCGCTCCAGGCCGTCCATCTGCTCGCTGGAATCCTGCACGCGCTGTGCCTCGCTTCGCTAGGCCGTTTCCGGCTCGGCTTCCTGCGCGATCGGCTCCTCGGCCGAGTCGCCGGCGCCGCGGCCGCGGCGCTCCTTGACGACGGTGCTGCCCTGGAATGTCTTGCCGTACTTCTTCAACTCGAAGGCGGCATCGCTGATCTGGCCGACGTGCGTGTAGCGACGCCCCTCGTTGATGACGATCGCCACGGTCAGGCTCATCAGGGGGATGCGCAGCTCGCTGCCCTGGCGGTCGAGCACGCTCAGGTGCCCGCGCTCCCAGTCCTCGCGACGGAAGAGCCGCTCCTTGAGCAGGTCGAAGGCCTTCACCGTGCGCCGCGCGATGTCCTCGGCGAGGTCCAGCGGCGCCACCATCACGAAGTCGTCGCCGCCGACGTGACCGGCGAAGCCCTCGTGGCCGGTGTCGTGGATCGCCTCGGTGAGGATGCCCGCCAGCATGCGGATCGCCTCGTCGCCCTTGGCGTAGCCGTAGGTGTCGTTGAAGCCCTTGAAGTTGTCGATGTCGACGTAGAGGAAGGCGAAGTCCTCCTGCGTCGCCAGGCGGCGGTTCAGCTCGGACTCGATGGCGGAGTTGCCGGGCAGACCGGTGAGCGGATTCGCCTCGCGCTGCTTGCGGGCCAGGGTGAGCGTGTTCTTCACCCGGACCAGCATCTCCTCCTGGTCGTAGGGCTTCATCAGGTAGTCGTTGGCGCCTTGAGCCAGGCCGGCAACCCGATCTTTGACCGAGCTGCGCGCCGTGAGCATGATGATCGGCGTCTGGCCGATGCGGTAGTCCTGGCGGATCTGCCGGCAGACCTCGTGGCCATCCAGGCGCGGCAGCATCACGTCCAGGAGCAGCAGGTCGGGCTCGTGCTTGCGCGCGAGGAAGAGACCGGTCTCGCCGTCCTCTGCGGTCAGGACCTCGTAGCCGGCCTTCTGCAGTTGGTACTCGAGGATGCGGCGGATTGCCGCATCGTCCTCGACGACGAGAATCGTGGTGGGATTGTTCATCACCCCGAGGTCCTTCCAGCGCTGCACGATACCCACGTCAAGTCGGCGTCAGCTGTCGCCGACCATTGCCCGCGATTGCAATCCATATGCCCGACGGGTCTAGGTATCGGCAGCGGCGGCTCACGCTTGACGAGGAATCGGCCAGCCGCCACAGCGCGCCGCGCCGGGCCGCGATCGGCGCCACAGGGGCAGCCCGCGGCAGGATCGGGAAGGGCGCGACCGGGGCGGCCGCGGGAGGAAGCGCGCGGTCAGTCCACACCCCAGGAGCGCAGGCCGCCGCGCGAGAAGGGCGCGAGGCTCGCGCCGGCCGCACGCCCCGCGGCGAGGCGCCAGGCGCCCGCGCAGGCCACCATCGCCCCGTTGTCGGTGCAGAAGCGCGGTCTCGGCGCGTGAACCGCCAGGCCGCGGGGTTCGAGGAGGTCGCGCGCGGCGGCGAGCAGAGCGCGGTTTGCGGCGACGCCGCCGGCGATGTAGACGGCCATCGCCTCCCGCCCGCGCAGCGCGCGCTCGAGGCGATCGAGGAGCTGCCGGATCACCGCGGCCTGGAAGGAGGCGCAGTAGTCGGCCAGGCCCTGGCCGGCGAGCGGCCCGGCCTGCTCCCAGGCCAGGCGGGCGGCCGTCTTGAGCCCCGAGAAACTGAAGTCGAGGCTGCGGTCGCCCAGGCGGGCGAGCGGAAAGGCGAAGGCCCGCGGGTCGCCCGTCAGCGCGAGGCGCTCGATGATCGGCCCGCCCGGAAAGCCGAGTCCTGCCAGCTTGGCCGCCTTGTCGAAGGCCTCGCCGGCCGCGTCGTCGCGCGTGGTCGCGAGCAGGACGTAATCGCCCGGGGCGCGCAGGTGGAAGATCTGGCTGTGCCCGCCCGAGACGACGAGCGCGAGCGCGGGGAAGACCATGTCCCGCTCGAGGTGGTTCGAGGCCAGATGCGCCTCGATGTGGTGCACGCCGAGCACGGGCCGCCGCCAGGCTTCGCCGAGGGCCTGCGCGAAGGCGAGGCCGACCAGCAGCGAGCCCAATAGGCCCGGGCCGCGCGTGACGGCGATGGCGTCGACCTCGGCGAGCCCGAGGCCGGCGTCCGCCAGGGCGGCGCGCAGCACGGGCGGCAGGTTCTTCAGGTGCGCGCGGCTGGCGACCTCGGGCACGATGCCGCCGAAGTCGCGGTGCTCGAGCTGCGTGGCGAGCAGGCTGGCGAGCGTCTTGCGCTCGCTGCAGTAGAGGCCGACTCCGCTGTCGTCGCAGCTCGTCTCGATGCCGAGGATGATCACGGCGGGCCTTTCGCTCGCGGGCCGGCGCTTGCCGGCGCGCGGCTGGTGGTCACCATTGCCAGAGATCCCGCGCTTCCCCGCGCAGCTCCCGCCAGGCCTCGGGCAGCCAGTCGCTGAGATCCCCCGCGCAGAGGGCGCGGCCCAGGCGCTGCGCGGCGAGGCGGCCGGCCTCGGCGTGCAACCAGGCGCCCAGGCGCGCCGCGTCGAGCGGCCGCTCGGGCATCTGCGCGAGCAGCGCGCCGAGGAGCCCCGTCAGCACGTCGCCGGTGCCGCCCCTGGCCATTGCCGGATCGCCGCCCGCCACCGTGTAGAGGCGGCCGTCGGGGCCGCTGATCTCCGAGGGCGCGCCCTTGTGCAATAGGACGACGCCGGGCCGCTGCGCGGCGATGAGCTGCGCCTCGCGATCCGCGTCGAGGGCAGCGGCGCTCGTGCCGAGCAGCGCGGCCAGCTCGCCCGAGTGCGGCGTCAAGAGCCGCGGGCCGGGCTGCGCGGCGAGCGCGGCGTAGTCGCCGGCGAAGGGCATGAGACCGTCGGCGTCCAGCACGGCAGGCAGCGCGAGTTCGCCCAGCCACTCGCGCAGGAGGCGCTGCGTCTCCTCGCCGCGATCCAGGCCCGGCCCGATGGCCACGGCCTGGACGCGCGAGGCGGCCTCGCGCAGCACGGGCAGGGCGCTGGCGGCGAGGCGGCCGTCGCCGTCCTCGGCGAGGGCAATGGCGATCGCCGAGGGCCACTTCACCTGCACGAGCGGCACCAGGGAGGCCGGCACGGCGACGGTGACCATGCCGACGCCGCCGCGCAGCGCGCCGCCGGCGACGAGCAGGGGCGCGCCGCCGTAGCGCCGGCTGCCCGCCACGATCAGCAGTGCGCCGCGGCGGTACTTGTGCCCGGCCGGATCCTGCGCGGGGACGAGGCGCGCCGCCACCGCGCGGTCGACGAGGCGCCGCCGGCCGCTCTCGGCGGCCAGTACGGACTCGGGGAAGCCGATGTCCACCACCTCGACCTCGCCGGCTGCGGCGCGGCCGGGGTAGTAGTAGAGGCCGAGCTTGGGCAGGCCGATCGTCGCCGTGAGCTGGGCGCGCACGGTCTCGCCCGGCCCGGGATCGAGGTCGCCCGAGAGGCCGCTCGGCACGTCGACGGCGAGCACGGGCCGCCCGCAGCTGTTGATCGCGCGCACGGCGCCGAGTGCCGGCTCGCGCAGCGGCGTCTGGACGCCGGTGCCGAAGAGGGCGTCCACCACCAGGTCGCAGACCGCGAGCTCGGACGCGAAGGCAGCCGGGCCGCCGGGGTCGGAGAACTTGCGCAGGGTGGGATGCAGGGGGATGAGCTGGTGCAGGGCGCCCTTGGCGTCGGCGGCGAGATCGAGATCGGCGGCGAGCACGGTGATCGTCACCTGCGCGCCGGCCTGGATCAGGTGCCGCGCGATGACGAAGCCATCGCCGCCGTTGTTGCCCTTGCCGCAGACGACCAGCACGCGGCGGCCGGCGAGCGGCAGGCGGCTGCGCCGGCGGATCACCCCGAAGACGCCGCGGCCGGCGCGCTCCATCAGCTCGGGCCCCGGCACCAGGCCGCCCTCGATGGTCAGGCGGTCGATCCTGCGCATCTGCGCGCTGCTGACGAGCCGCATCCCCACCCTCCGCTACTGCGTGTTCAGGATGAGCGGCAGGCCGTCCTGCCCGCCCACGATGACGACCTTCGCGTTCGCGCTCTCGGCGAGCTTCTGCGTCGCCTCGATGCCCTTCCAGCGCAGCAGGTTCTGGTTGATGCCCTCGCTGACGATGGCCTGGAAGTCCGCGATGCCCTGCGCCTCGATCTTCTTGCGCTCGGCCTCCTGGCGCTCGCGGTCGAGCACGAAGCGCATGCGCTCGGACTCCTGCTCGGCCTGCAGCTTGTTCTCGATCGCCTGCGCGAGCTGCGGCGGCAACGTGACGCTGCGCAGCAGCACCTGCTCGAGGCGAATGCCGCGCTCGGCGAGGATTGGCCGCAGGGCGCCGGTGATCGTCTCGGCGATGGCCTGGCGCTGGCTCGTGTAGAGCGCCTTGGCCTCGTAGGCCGTGGTCGCGCCGCGCAGCTCCGAGCGCAGAGTGGGCACGACGAAGATCGCCGCGTAGTCCGGGCCGATCGTGCGGTAGATCGCCGCGGCCTTGGTCGGTTCGACACTGTAGAGCATCGAGATGTCCAGGCTCATGTTCATGCCCTCCTTGCTGGGCACGCTGGCCGTCTCGGTGATCTCCTGGGTGCGCACGTCCATCTCGCGGATCGTGAGCAAGGGGTTGACCAGGTGCAGGCCCGGCGCGAGGGCGCCGTCGCCGATCTTGCCGAAGAAGTCCTTGAGGCCGACGTGGCCGGCCGGAATCGAGACGATGGACTGCGCGAGCACGCCGATCACACCGACGAGGGCGAGCAGGCCGCCGATCACGCGGCCGAAGCGGGCGGCGGGGGCGGTGAGGCGGCGGGCGCGGTTGAAGAGGGCGATGCCGGCGACGGCGAGCAGCAGGAAGAGGATGAGGCCCATGGCGTCCTCCCGGGTGGGGGTTGGCGGCGCGCGAGCGGACGGGGCGAGTGTCCCCCCGGTCGCAAGAGCCTGTCAACGAGTGATGGCCGGCCGGCTTGCAGCGCGCGCGCGGCGCCGCCTATACTGCGCCATGCTCCAGGCCGACCGGCTCGTTGCGCGCCTCGGGCCCTGGTTCCTCCTCGCGGTGACCGGGCTCTGCTTCCTGCTCTACCAGGTGATCCAGTGGCCCTTCTATGCGCGCGGGCCCTGGTGGATCGGTGTCGGCACCAGCCTGGCCGCGGGAGTGGGCGTCGTGCTGCCGCTCTTCACGCTGACGCGGCGGCTGGGCATCCCCTTCCGCGCGCAGTTCCAGATCGAGCGGCCGGCACTGGTGCCGAGCCTCGCCGTCGCCGCAGCGACCCTCAGCCTGGTGCCGCCCCTGGGCATCCTGACGGCGGCGATGGCGCGCTACGTCCCGCCCGAGGCGGCCTACCTGCGCTGGGTGGCGACGCTCCGGCCCGAGAGCCCGCTGGGCTGGCTGGCCGTGGTCTTCGCGCTGGTGCTGGCCGGCCCCCTCGCCGAGGAGCTGATCTTTCGCGGGCTGCTGCAGCGGCTGCTCCAGCGCCTCCTCGCGCGCCCGGTCTGGCTGGCGCGGCTGGGGTTCAGCCGCGGCGGCCTGGCCGTGCTGATCGGCGCGCTGCTCTTCGGCGCCGTGCACCCGCCGCACTCGATCCCGGGCGCGGCGCTGCTCGGCCTCTTCTTCGGTGCGCTGCTGCTGCTCCTCGGGAATCTCAGCTACCCGCTGATCGCCCACGCGATCTGGAATCTGGCCAATCTCGTCATGCTCCAGCAGAGCGGCGGCGACCTCGAGCGGCTGATCCAGACGCCCTTCGCCGAGTCCTCGGCGCTCTGGCTGCTCGTCAGTCTTTTCCTCTTCGTCTTCTTCAGCCGGCTCTGGCTGCAGGCCCGCGTCTAGGCGCACGAAAAAGCCCCCGCCCGCGGGCGAGGGCCGAGAAGGCAAGGGGACGGCGGGATCCCTACTTGTTCGAGGGGCCCAGCGGGCGGCCGAGGCTGACCTCGCCGTTGTCGATGCGGATGTTGAAGCCGCAGCCCGGGTTGTTGCAGACCCAGGCCTTGTACTGGATGGTCGCGCCGTCGCGGCCGTAGTCGGACAGCGGCAGCAGGTGGCCGTTGTCGCAGTTCAAGCACTTCGGGAAATGCTCCATGGATCCCGGCTCGAGGGGTTCGAGCCTCCACCTCCCTTTCACACCGAGGGGTCACAGATTGGCGTTGCCGTGGTCGCCCGAGTCGGGCGTAGGGCGGAATTTAGCCCGCTCACCCGAGAAGTCAAGCGAGCGGCCGGCCTTTTCTGCGTGCAGACGCGGCGGCGCCCCGGATGCCGAGAGGGCTGAATGCCTCCCCTCGAACTCCGCTGCACAGGAGTTCTCGGGAAGGCATTCAGCCCCCTGAACTCCCGAACGCCGCAGCGGCTGCGTGAAGGCGGGGCCGGCCGCCGGCGCGACTCGCTCCTGGACAGCGCGCTGCGCACCCGGTGTCGCGTGATGATCAGGAAGCCGCAGATCAAGGGCCGGACTTGCCACATGGCAACAGGGAGGGCCACCGGGCTCCCCCTTCTCCATGCCAGCGAGCTCGTTCCCGGGTCGCGCCCGTTGTTTCGGGCGCGAGAGGGAACGAGCGAGTGCCTGCGCGCTCGTGAAGCGGTGCGCTGGGGGCGCACGGACCCTTCCCGAGAATCCCTGTGAAGCGGGATTCGAGGGGAGGGTCCGTGTGCCCTGAGAGGACTACTTGACGAGCGTCGCCGGCCGCCCGTAGACCAGCCCCGCCGCCCGCAGCCGGTAGAAGTAGGTCCCGCTCGGCAGGGAGCGGCCCTCCTCGTCGCGGCCGTCCCAGCTGACGCGGGTGTCGCCGGCCGGCACCGTCCCGTTGATCAACGTGCGCACGCGCTTGCCCTGAGCGTCGTAGACGGCCAGCTCCACGCGGTCCTCGAAGAGCAGCGTGAAGCTGAAGGTCGTCGAGGGGTTGAAGGGGTTGGGATAGTTGGCGTGCAGGGCCACGGGACTGGCCGGCGTCAGGCCGTCCACCGCCGTCAGGTCCTGCTTGTTCTGCGTGAAGCTGTACCAGGCCGCGGGCTCGACGCGCGGCATGCCCTCCGTGCGGCCCGAGGCGTCGGCGACGTGGAGGTAGTACTCGGTCAGGCCGCTGGCCGCCGGGTCCGGGATCGTCGCGCTGTAGTCGTTGCCGGCGCCGTGGGTCATCGCGACCATCTGCCACGCGCCGCCGCCCTGGCGGTAGTGCAGCTCAGCCGCGGTGATTGCCGTTCCGCTGTGGGCGTGGATCTGCGCGAGCACGCTCACCGGGCCGGTCTGCTCGTCGATGATCGGGATGTGCGCCACGCGCAGCATGCCGATGTCGTAGGCGCCCTTCGCGCGGCAGTGGAGGGCGTCGTCCGTGAGCCAGCTTCCGTAGGTATAGCCTTCCACGACGTAGCCCGGCGCCGCCGCCTGGTAGGCCGCGATCGCCGCGTTGTCGTGGCTGCTGTTGCCGAAGAGGGGAACGTAGATGCGGTTGTTCAGGATCAGGCTGTTCGTGTAGGCGGCCGGGCCCGAGCTGGTGCTGTAGCAGTAGACGCGGTGCACGCCGTAGTTGCGGCCGGTCGAGCTGGGCAGGCTGGCGAGCAGGGCCGCGCGCTGCTCGAGCGCGGCGTAGGTGTCGTGCGCCGTCCAGACCTGCTTGACCAGCACCGACTCCTCGTCGAGGAACTTCGCCCAGGTGTCGATGTGGTGGATCCCGTAGTTCGCGATGTCGTCGAGAACGTAGTAGGTCTCCACACCGTAGTAGTCGTGCATGAGCTGGTCGACCTGGGCCGGCGACATGCCGTTGTAGGCCGCCGCCTCGTCGTAGACGAGGTCCGTCGAGGCGCTGATGTTCGCGCCGTCGGTCATGTAGTTGCCGCCGGTGTGCCACATGCTGTGCGTGTGGCAGGGGATCCCCTGCTGCTGGGCGAAGTAGATGGGAATCACGTCGTCGTTCGGCCGCGAGGGGCGGTTGTACTTGTGGTCGATGATCGCGATGTCGCCCGCGCCGTCGAAGACGTACTCGGGGCCGTAGTCGCGCGTCCAGATCGAGTCGCTGGGGCGCACCAGCCACTGCACCTTGGCCATGTCGATGCCGTTGGCGGTGAAGTTGCTGATCGCCGCCGCCTGGTTGGCGCTCGAGACGATGCAGTGGATGGTCACCTGGTCGTCGAAGTCCTGGAGCACACTGTAGGGCAGCCCAAGGGGGTAGCGGATCAGCACGCCGGTGGCGGGTTCCCACTCGGCGCAGCCGCGCAGCGGAGCCAGCGGCGGCGGATCGTCGAGGGCGTCGCGCTCGCCGCCCTGCGCCGCCAGCGCCTCCATGAGCCGCGCTTCCTCGGCGGTGGGGCCGATGGGCAGCAGCTCCTCGATGTGGTCGACGTCCCACTCGGCATGCGCGGGGGCGGCCGCGAAGCTGGCGACGAGGAGCAGGCAGAGGGCGAGCAAGGGCAAGGCGCGGCGGGCCATGGGGATCCTCCACGGACGGCGGGTTTCGGGCCGAGCGTGCAAGTATAGCACAGCGGCCCCGCAGCGAACAGCCGCCGCCGGCCGCAAGGCCCTGCCGGTCCTCGGGCGGCCGGATTGCGCTATACTGCTCCCCGCGGCGGCCCGCGCCGACACCGCGCCCGCCTGGCCGGACACCACCTGGGTGCGCGCCTTCGACCACGAGTTCATCAACTGGGCAGTGCCCCACGCGGCGGACTTCACGTTCCCGAGCCACCCGGAGGTCTACAACGCCGTCGTCCTGCGCCTGACGCTCGGCTGTCCGACCGCGCCCGGCGACTGCGATCCCTGGGACCGCTACGCCTGGCTGCGCCTGGAGGAAGACCTCGCGGGCGGCGGCACGCGACGTCGAGATCGCGCGCTTCATCACGCCCTACGACATCACGGGACCGCCCAACTACCCCGGCACCTGCACCTGGGAGTTCGACCTCCACCGGCCACGGCTTCGGCTTCGCCGAGAACTGCGCCGAGTTCTGCCCCAAGGACCACTCGATCGTGGTCGGCGCGCAGACCTTCACGCACCTGCTGTGGAACGGTTGCGCGAACAACCCCTGCAGCCCGCAGGGCGGCACCTGGCAGTCCCCGCGCGCCGGCTGGTGCCCGGGCGACAAGGTGAGACCCTGGGACAACGACATCACCAGTCTGCTCACGCCGGGCCAGGCGCTCAGCTTCGACTACAACATCGAGGAGTACTTCAACCCCTGCAACCCGACGAACCCGAACTGCATTCCCGGCCAGACCTGCGCCGACTGCAACTACAACGGCACGACGCCGCCCAACTGGAAGGTGATGGGCCAGGTGATCTTCTACCGCGCCGATCCGACGGCGGCCCCCGCCGAGGTGGCGGCGGCGCGGGTGCGTCTCGGCCAGAACCACCCCAACCCCTTCAACCCGAGCACCACCTTCGCCTACGAGCTGGCCGCGCCCGGCGAGGCCCTGCCGACCGGCGTCTACTTCTACGAGGTGGAAACGGCCGGCCAGCGGCAGTCCCGCAAAATGCTTCTCCTTCAGTAGCACCGGCGCAAGCGCGAACCCCGGCGCCGCAAGGCGCCGGGGCAACTAGGAGAGGCGACGCAGAGGGACACGCTCAGTCTGGAGCTGACCAACCGCGCGCGCCGAGAACAGTCTAGCATGGCCGCCCGGGGGCGCGCAGCGAAATCGTGCCCCCGCCGCGTTTAGCCGCAGTGGCCGGGACCGATGAGGCCCCAGTTGTAGGCGGCCAGCCGCGCGGACCAGGCCAGCACGCGCAGCCGCTGCATCAGGGTGAGGCTTCTCCAGTCCGGCCAGCCCTTGAGGGTCAAGAAGGCGTCCGCTTCAACGATGGTCTGCGCCACGACCGCTGGGTCGGTGCCGTTGGCGATGTTCAGCTTCGCCGTTAGGAGCTGCGCATAGAGCCGCGTGATGCCGTTGAGCGGGTGGCCGAAAGTGCGCATTCCGAGCACGCGGGAGGCGACCCGCGCATCGCCGACGCCGAGCGACTTGGGCCCGTGGGGCGCGCCCAGCCAGATGCCATTGCCGATCAAGGGCGTCACGAGGTCCTCGGCCTGGCCGCAGCCGACACCGCTGTGCCACCACCAGTAGCCGATGGAGTGCGTGCAGCCCTCGCCGTCGCCCTCGTTCTGGCCGTCGTCGTCTCCGGGCGGCAGGACCTCGATGTCGAAGCGGATGAGGCTGACCTTCTCGCCCGCCTCGCGCCAGCCGGCGTAGAGCTTGTCGACGCGGCCGAAGGCCGTCGCGGGCTCGGCCTCGTTGATCTGCGCATCGGCCAGAGGCTCGATCACGGCCGTCTGGGTCTGGCCGTTCTGGACGAAGGTCAGTTCCAGCACCGGGCGGTTGCTCGCGCGCTCGCGGCTGAGCATCTCGGTGCGCGGGCTGCCCGCCAGCGGCTGGCGCAGCAGGAAGCCGAAGTTGTCGACTTCGCCGTTCATCCAGGCGAGCACCGGATCGGTGACGTCCAGGCTCGCATAGCTGGCGCCGAAGTTCGCCGTGAAGGCACCGAGCACGGTGGGATCGTAGGCCCCGCCGTCGTTAGCGCCGAAGCTGTTCCAGGTGACCGTCGCCTCATCCCAGTCACGGGTGAGGCGATGGAGGTTGACGGTCTGGTAGCTCGAGCCGACCACGTAGACCTTCAGCGTGGCGCGGGTGAGCGTGGCCTCGCCTCGGTCGTTCTCCTGGGCCGGCCTGCGGGGCCGGGCGTTGCGGGACTGGGTTGCGTTGGCTGCCAGGGTCCGGCCCTCGCCGGGAGGCGCGAGTATAGCAGGTCGATCGCAGAGGCTCAGCAGCCAAATCCCCGACTGAGGCCTGTCGGGCTGCAGAGAAAGTGCGCTGGGGGCGATCCGGATCGCGCGAGGAATCACGAGACACGCCGGCGATGAAAAAAAATCTGCGCGCGGCCGGCGCCGGGGTGGGACTTGCCGCGCGCCGCGCCCTGCCCTAGATTGGCGCCGTGCGCAACACCGAGCACCGACGCGAACTCCTGCGCCTGCTCGCCGCCACCGCCGCCTTCGGCGCGGCCGGCGGCATCTTCGCCGCGACCCTGAACAACTTCCTCGCCGAGGTGCACGGTTTCGGGGCCGAGGCGCGGGGCTGGCTGGAGTTCCCGCGCGAGCTACCGGGCTTCCTGCTCGTGGGCGTCACGGGCCTGCTCGCGCTGTGGATGCGCGAGAGCAAGATGGCCGCGCTCGCCATGCTCGCCTCGGCGCTCGGCGCGCTCGGCCTCGCCCGACTCTCGCCGAACACGGCGCTGGTCGTCACCTGGGTGGCGATCTGGTCCCTGGGTGACCACATCCTCTTCGCCGTGGACGGGCCGCTCGGCCTTAAGCTAGCCCGCGAGGGCGGCGAGGGCCGGCGCCTCGGCCAGCTCGGCGGTGCGCGCAACCTGGGCACGATCAGCGGCGTCGGCCTCATCTATCTGCTCGCCAAGCTGGGCGGCAACGACTACCCGCTCTTCTACCTGCTCGCCGGCGGCTTCCCCCTCACCGCCAGCGTCTTCTACTTCAGCCTGCGCACGGGCCAGGGCGAGAGGCGCAGCCGCGGGCTCGTCGTGCGGCGCGAGTACGGCCTCTTCTACGCGGCCTACGTGCTCGACAACCTGCTCTTCGCGCTGCGCGTGGCGCGCACCACCTACCTGAAGAAGATCGCCCGCGACCCGGAGGACATCACGCCCTCGATCTCGCTGGGCATCACGATCGACCACGCCGTGGCGATGACCCTGCCCGTGCTCTCCGGCTACCTCTGGGAGGCCTGGGGCTACCGCTGGGTCTTCCTGATCGCCGCCGCGATCGCCCTGCTCGGCTTCTTCGTCTGCCTGCGGATCCGCGTGCCCGCGCGGGCGGCGGCTCCCAGCGCCGAGGCGCTGCCCCTGCCGGCGAAGTAGCCGCTGCCCGGGTTTGCCGCGCACTCCTCCTCTAGAGTACAATGGAGGCCGCACCAGTGTCGGGGGAGGTTTCCAATGCGCCGCATCGCCATGCTGCTCTTCGCTTGCCTGTCGCTGGGCGCCCTCAGCGCCCAGGCCGGCGAAATCCACCCCGCCCTCGCCGCGCAGTTCGCCGGCCTCGGGGCCGAGGAGCCGCTCACGGTCCTCGTCCACTTGCGCACGCAGGCGCCGATCGCCGCGCTCGATGCGACGCTGAAGGCCGCGGGCGCCTCGCGCGAGACCCGCCACCGCGAGGTCACCCTCGCCCTCCAGGCGGCCGCCGCCGGCCAAACGGAGCTGCTCGCCGCGCTCGCGGCGGACCGCGCCGGCGGCGGCGTGGCCCGCTACACGAGCCACTGGATCGCCAACCTCGTCGTGCTGCGCGCCACGCGCGCGGCGATCGAGCGCGTGGCCGCTCGCGCGGACGTCGCGCTCGTCGAGCCGAACTTCCAGATCGAGCGCGTCGCGCCCGTCGGCGACTGGCGACCGGCCAGCGGCGAGCGCGAGATCGGCATCGCGCCGGGCCTGGTCGCGATCCGCGCGAACGAGGTCTGGCACGAACTCGGCTACACCGGCCGCACGCGCCTGGTCGGCAGCATGGACACGGGCGTCGACGGCAGCCATCCCGCCCTTGCCGCGCGCTGGCGCGGCCTGCACGCGCCCTGGCAGGAGTGCTGGCTCGACGCGCTGGGCAACGGCACGAGCTTCCCGCTCGATCTCGACTCGCACGGCACGCACACCTGCGGCACGATGGCCGGCCTCGCGCCGAACGACAGCATCGGCGTCGCCTGGGGCGCCGAATGGATTGCCTGCAACGCCGTCGACGAAGCCGTCGGCGAGGAGTTCGACAACGACGTCATCGCCGCCTTCGAGTGGTTCGCCGATCCCGACGGCAATCCGGCCACCATCGCAGACGTGCCGGACGTCATCCAGAACTCCTGGGGCGTCGGCACTCACCTCGGCTACCCGAGCTGCTTCTCGCTCTGGTGGACGGTGATCGACAACCTGGAGGCGGCCGGCGTCGTCACGGTCTGGTCGGCCGGCAACCGCGGCCCGAACGCCCAGACCATCGGCTCGCCCGCCGACCGGGCGACCACCCCCACCAACTGCTTCTCGGTGGGCGCCGTCGACGCCACCAACTTCGGCTGGCCCTACCCGATCGCCGACTTCTCGAGCCGCGGCCCCACGACCTGCGATGTCCCCATCGAGAATGCGATCAAGCCGGAAATCGCCGCGCCGGGCGTGGACGTCTATTCGGCGCTGCCGGACGGCCTCTACGGCGAGAACAGCGGCACCTCGATGGCCGGCCCGCACGTGGCAGGCGTCGTCGCCCTCATGCGCCAGGCCAACCCCAACCTGGACGTCGACGCGATCAAGAGCATCCTCATGGCGACTGCCCTCGACGAGGGCGACGCGGGCGAGGACAACAGCTACGGCCACGGCTTCATCGACGCCTACGCGGCCGTCAGCCAGGTGATCGCCGGCTTCGGCGAGGTCACCGGCCAGGTGACGAACGCGAGCTGGGGCGGCGTGCCCCTGCCCGGCGCCACGCTCGAGCTGGTCGGCTACGGTTGGCAGTACTTCACGGACGCGAGCGGCCACTTCACCGGCCGCGCGGCGCCCGGCAGCTACACGCTGCGCGCGAGCCTCGCCGGCTTCGCGCCGCTGGAAGCGCCGGTGACGATCACGGCGGGCGGCAGCGTGACGCAGGACTTCGCGCTCACGGACGTCGCGGGCCCCGCGATCAGCGAGGTGAGCCGGCCGGTGACGCTCGCCGGTGGCGGCCTGCCGGCACCGATCACGGCGACGATCCTCGACTACAGCACGGTCGCCGCGGCGACGCTCCACTTCCGCCTCGACGGCGGCGCCTGGTCCAGCGCGCCGATGGCCTGGCAGGCGGGCGACAGCTACGCCGGCCAGCTCCCCGCCCTGCCGGCCAACACGGCCGTCGACTACTACGTCGCGGCGACGGACGGCCTCGGCTTCGCCGCGCAGGATCCCGCGGGCGCCCCCGGCGAGTTCTACACCCTGCTCGCCACCGAGCTGGTCTACGACTACGCCTGCGAGACCCCCGACTTCCAGTGGCGCGTCGGGCTCCTGAGCGACACCGCCACGAACGGCCGCTGGGTGCGCGCCGATCCGGTCGGCACCTTCCTGAGCGGCGTGCCCGTGCAGCCGGAGGACGATCACACGCCGGCGCCGGGCACGATCTGCTTCGTCACCGGCAACGGCGTGCCGGGCGGCAGCGCCTTCGCGGCGAACGTGGACGGCGGCTGCACGACCTTGGTGAGCCCGACCTTCGACCTCAGCGGCACGCAGCGCGCCTTCGTCAGCTACTGGCGCTGGTTCGCCAACCTGCTGATCAGCGCCGATGACCAGTTCGCGGCCGACATCTCGAGCGACGGCGGCGCCACCTGGCTGCCCCTGGAACGCCTGCCGCGCAACCGCAATCGCTGGGAGCAGGCCTTCATCGACCTGGAGCCGCTGATTCCCTTCACCAACCAGGTGCAGGTGCGCTTCCAGATCTGCGACCTGAACCTGCCCTCGCTGCTCGAGGCGGCCGTCGACGACTTCCGCCTGGAAAGCTACACGCCGAGTTCGACGGGAGCGCCCGACTGGCAGCCGC